>VBKI01000092.1:38817-44991 GCA_005879535.1 Deltaproteobacteria bacterium
CCGCCGCCTGGAAGGGAAGGAGGGACGACGGCGAACGTCTGCACACCGGGGATTGCCGCGACCTTCGCCGACAACTCCGGCAGCACCTGGAAGACGTTGCGCTTGCGGTCGGTCCAGGGCTTGAGGCCGTCGCCGTAGAACCCTCCGTTGGGAAACGTGATCTGGAAGGTGAATTGCGTCTCGGGGATCGACGCCATCTCCTTGTGGATCTCGCGGGTCAGCGGCGTGATTTGATCGATGGTGGAGTTCGCGGGCGTGTTCAGGATCCCGAAGATGATGCCCTGATCCTCGAGCGGAGCGAGCTCCTTGGGCGACTGCTGGAACATGAGCAGCGCGAGCCCGCCGATGACCACCCAGCTCACGTAGATGGCTCCGCGCGCCGTGAACGTCTTCTCGAGCAGGCGTCCGTAACCCGCCTTGACCTTCTCGAACGTGCGGTTGATCCAGCCTGCGAGCCCCTTCTCCTCGACCTCCCGGTGCAACAGGTACGCCGACATCATTGGCGACAGCGTCAGAGCGACCACGCCCGAGATGGTGACGGCGCCGGCGAGCGTGAGCGCGAACTCCCGGAAGAGCGAGCCGGTCAGGCCGCCCTGGAAGGCGATGGGCGTGTACACCGCCGCGAGCGTGATGGTCATCGCGATGATGGGACCCACCAGCTCGCGCGCTCCTTTGAGCGCCGCATCGATCGGCTTCAATCCCTCGCGCAGGTGACGCTCGACGTTCTCCACGACGACGATGGCGTCGTCGACCACCAATCCCACCGAGAGCACGATGGCCAAAAGCGTGAGCAGGTTGATGGTGAACCCGAACGTCTGCACCAGGAAGATGCCGCCGATCAACGAGAGCGGAATGGCGACCACCGGCACCAGCGACGACCGCAGCGACCCGAGGAAGAGGAAGATGACGATCACCACGATCAGCACCGTCTCGAGCAACGTCTGCACGACCTCGCTGATGGCGCTGCGGATGTAGGCGGTGGCGTCGTAGGCGATGGTCGCCTGGATCTGCTCGGGCAGCTCCTTCTGCAGCGAGGCCAGCTCCGCCCGCACGCGCTTGATCACGTCGAGGGAGTTGGCGTTGGGCAGGGACCAGACGCCGATGAACACCGCGGTCTGCCCGCTAAAGTTGACGACGGTATCGTAATCCTCCGCGCCCAGGACCACGTCGGCGACGTCGCGCAGGTGGACGGTGGCGCCTTCGCTTTGCCGGACCACCATCTGTTCGAACTCCTCCCGCGACCGCAGGTCGGTGTTCGCCGTCAGGTTCACCTGCACCAGCGAGCCCTTGGTCTGGCCGACCGCCGCCAGGTAGTTGTTGGCGGCCAGCGCCTGCCGGACCTGCACCGGGCTGACATTCAGCGCCGCCATGCGATCGGGCTTGAGCCAGATGCGCATCGCGAAGGTGCGCGCGCCGAGAATGTCGGCCTTCTGCACCCCTTCCAGCGCCGAGAGTCGCGGCTGGACGGCTCGGACCAGGTAGTCAGTGATCTCGTTCTGCTTGAGGAACTCGGAGGAGAAGCTCAGGTAGGCGGAGGCAAACTGGCTGTCCGCCGAGGTGATGTTGAGGATCGGGACCTCGGCCTCGGGCGGAAGGTCGCCGCGCACCTGGTCCACCTTGGAGCCGATCTCCGCCAGCGCCTTGGTGGAGTCGTAGTTGAGCCGCAGGCGGGCCTTGATGGTGGAGAGGCCCAGCTTGCTCTCGGAACTGAGGTACTCGATGCCATCCGCCGACGCGATCACGCGCTCGAGCGGAGTGGTGACGAACCCGCGCACCAACTCGGCGGGCGCGCCGACGTACACGGTGGTGACCGTGATTTCGGCGTTCTCGTTGCGCGGATACTGGCGGACGTTCAGCGAGCGGATCGCCTGAATGCCGGCGATCAGGATCAGCAGGTTGACGACGAGGGCGACGACGGGTCGGCGGATGAAGAGGTCGGTAAACTTCATGGGTGCCTCTCTCTATTGCTCGACCACGGTCGGCGCGACCTCGATCTTCGGCGCGAGATCGTTGCGCACCACCACCGCTGCGCCGTTGCGCAGCTTGAAGGCGCCGCTGCTCACGACGGTCTCCCCGGTTTTGAGCCCGGAGACCACCGCCACCAGATCTCCGCGCCGCTCCCCGAGCCGGACGAACTTCTGGTGCGCGATCAGGCCGGCGTTTCCGGCTGGATCCTTCTTCTCCTCGATGGAGAAGACGGAATCGCCGTAGGGCGCGTAGAGAACCGCGGTGGAGGGGATGACCTGCACCGTGCGCTTCTCCGGCGAAAGGACCTCGACGTTGACGAACATCCCGGGGCGCAGGCGTCCGTCGGGATTCGGGAAGGTGGCGCGGATGCGCACGTTCCTGGTGTTGACGTCCACTTCGGGGTTGATCACCGTCACCGAGCCGTCCCAGGTGGCCTTCGGGAACACGTCGGTGTGCATCCGCGCTTGCATTCCGACGTTGAGCTCCGCAAGTGCCTGCTGCGGGAGCCAGAACTCCGCGTGCACCGGGTGGACGGCGACCAGCGAGGCGATCGCGGTACCCGAGGCGAGCACCTGCCCGAGCTCCACCTGCCGGATGGAGACGCGGCCGTCGAAAGGAGCGCGGATGGTCTTCTTGCCGATGGTCGCCTGCAGCGTCACGACGTTGGCGGCGGCCTGCTTCGCCTTCGCGTCCGCGGCGTCAAGATCCGCCGGCGAGCTGGCGTGCGCTTCGCGCAGCGAGCGCGCGCGCTGCAGGCTCGCCCGCGCCAGATCGGCCTCCGCCCTGGCCGCGGCGAGCTGGCCCTCCTCGATGGAGCTGTCCAGCTTCACCAGCATGTCTCCCTTGCGCACGAACGTGCCGGAGTCGAACCCGATCTCGCGCACCAGCCCGGGCACTTCGGAGGCAAGCGTCACGGCGCGGACGGCGATCAGCGTGCCGACTGCCGATCGCGACGCCTGCCATTCGACGGCTTCCACCTTGGCCGAAGTGACGGATTCCGGCGGGATTGCAAAGGACTTGCCCGCGTTGATCATCTTGCGGATCTGACCCGCCTTGATCCCCGCCAGGATGACGACCACGCCGAGCAGCGCGGCGATGGCGATGATCCACACACGCCGCTTGCTGATGCGGGTGACACGTTGCTGCGAGCTTGCTGCCATTTCCACGAGAGTCCTCCCGGCCAGTCTGCAAGTCCGAAGGCCCGTTCCTAGTGCAAGGAGCGCCTGCTGTCACGCCTGTCCGGAGCGACGCAAATGAGATGCCAATGGTGGGGAAGCGTTTCAGGCGGCCTTGAGGCATCCTTTTTCGCCGGTCGAATCGAAGGAGAGCGCGCATGACGGGCCCGTGGCTGGCTGTAGCGGCGGCGTTCGCGCTGGTCGCGCTGAACGGCTTCTTTGTGGCGACGGAATTCGCCCTGGTGAAGGTCCGCCCGACGCGACTCGACGAGCTAGCGCGGCGGGGGTCAGGGGCGGCGCGGCGGACCCGGCGGCTCGTCGACCGCCTCGACGAGTACCTTTCTGCGACGCAGCTCGGGATCACGCTCGCCTCGCTGGCCCTGGGATGGATTGGCGAACCGGCGTTCGCGCACCTGATCGAGCCGGTGGCGACGCGTGCCGGGCTTGCGCCGGCGACCACCGAGGCCATCGCGGCAGCGCTTTCCTTCCTCCTCATCACCTTCCTGCACATCGTCTTTGGAGAGCTGGCGCCGAAGAGCCTCGCCATCCAGCGGCCCGAAGGCACCGCCCTCGCGGTGTCCGCGCCGATGCACTGGTTCCACGTCGTCTTTTATCCGGCGATCTGGGCGCTCAATGCCGTGGCGGCCGCCGCGCTGCGGCTGATCGGATTGAAGCCCGCGAGCGAGTCCGAGACGATTCACACCGAAGAGGAGCTCCGGCTGATTGTCGCCAGCATGCGGTCGGGGAAGGCCGGATCGCGCCGGCTCGACGTCGTCGAGCGCACCCTGCGGTTGCCGCAACGCGTTGCCCGCGACCTGATGGTGCCGCGGCAGGACATCGCGTACTTCAGGCTCGACCAGACGCCGGAAGAACGCCGCGAGATCGCCCGCAAGACCTGGCATAGCCGCTACCCGGTGATCGAGAGCGACATCGATCACATCGCCGGCATCTTCAACGTGCGCGACGCCTTCGTCGCCGGGAGCGATCCACGGACGCCGGAAGAGATGCGGGCGCTGTTGCGCCCGCCGCTCTACGTGCCCGAGAGCATGAGCGCGGAAGCACTCTTCCGGGAGCTGCGCGGGCGCAAGCAGCGCCTCGCCATCGTCGTCGATGAGTACGGCGGGACCGCCGGCATCGTCACGGTGCAGGACCTGATCGACGCCATCGTCGGCGAGACGGGGGACGAGTACAGCCAGGAAGGCGCGTGGATCAAGCCGCTGGCCGGCGGACGTTTCCACATCGATCCGCGCACGTCGGTCGCCGACTTCGCGGAGCATTTCGGCGTCCAGATCGAGGCGGAGTCCGCCGCCAGCGTCGGGGGCCTGGTGATCGAGAGGCTGCGGAGGATTCCGGCGGTGGGCGACAAGGTGGCGATCGGCCCGTGGGAGCTGACCGTCGAGGAGATGGACGGGCCGCGCATCGCCATGCTCTCCGCGGCGCGGTCGGGCTGAGGACGCGTGCGCATCTACGCACACCGAGGCGCATCGCGCGAGCTCCCGGAGAACACCACGCGGGCGTTCCGCCGGGCCCTCGAGCTGGGCGCGGATGCGCTGGAGACCGACGTGCACGTCACGCACGACGCCGTCATCGTCGTTTCGCACGACCCGGACGGAGCGCGCATCTTCGGCAAGGCGGCGAGGATCGCCGATTCGAGCTGGGCCGAGGTAAGGGCGTGGGGGATGCCCTCTCTCGAAGAGGTGGTCACGAGCTTCCCGGGAGTGCCCATCAACGTCGACCTCAAGATCGACGCCGCGGCGCTGGCGGTCGCGCTGTTGCGCAAGGTCGGCGCCGAGGAACAGGTGACTCTCGCTTCCTTCCAGAGCTCCACGCTGCGGAAGGTCCGCGCGCTCGGATATCGAGGCCCGACGGGCCTCGGCCGGAGCGAGGTCGCGCGCCTTCTTTCCCTTCCCGCCGCCGCGCAGCGGGGCCCGCTTGCGCCTCCGGGAAGGGCGGCGCAATTGCCGCTCTCGCTGGCGAAACCATGGATCATCCGGCGCTGCCATGCGCTCGGGCTGCGCGTGGACTACTGGACGGTGAACGAGCCCGCGCTCGCAACCAGCCTCGTGGCACTGGGCGCGGACGGGATCATGACCGACGATCCCGCGGTTATCGTCCCCGCCCTGCGCCCCGGACCTGCGCCTTAGGGATACTTCGGGATTGCCGGCTCGTGCCCCGGCAGCGGAATGAACTCCGTTTCGCCGGGCACCTTGGGAAAGCGGCCGCTGGCCCAGTCCGCCTTTGCCTGTTCGATCTGCTCGCGCGAGCTGGAGACGAGGTTCCACCAGATGTGGCGCGGCCCGTCCATCGTGGCCCCTCCCAGCAGCGCCAGCCGCGCCTGGCCCCGCGCTTCCACCACCGCGGCTTTGCGGGGCCGCAGGATCACGAGCTGGCCGGCGACGAAGGCCTCGCCGGCGACCTCGACCGACCCTTCGGCCACGAAGACGGCGCGCTCCTCGTGATCCGCAGGGACGTCGAAGCGCGCGCCCGCCTCCAGCTTTGCGTCGGCATAAAACAACTCGGACCGCGTCGGCACCGGCGAGCGGGCTCCATGGAGCGAACCCGCGATCAGCCGGACCCGCGTCCCGGCGTCCTCGATCACGGGCAGCATCTCCGCCGGGGTGTGGGCAAAGGCAGGATCCATCTCCTCGTCCTTCTTCGGCAGCGCGACCCAGATCTGGATCCCGAAGAGCTTTCCGCCTGCGGCGCGGACCTCCTTTGGCGTCCGCTCGGAATGGGCGATGCCGCGTCCCGCAGTCATCCAGTTCACCGCGCCGGGACGGATTGGCTGCACGGTCCCCAGGCTGTCGCGGTGGAGGATCTCACCCTCGAACAGATAGGTGACGGTGGCCAAGCCGATGTGCGGATGCGGCCGGACGTCCAGCCCCTCGCCCCCGCGGAACACCGCGGGTCCCATCTGATCGAAGAAGATGAAGGGACCGACCATGCGCCGCCGCATCGAGGGGAGCGCCCGCCGGACCGTGAAGCCGCCCAGATCTCGCGTGCGCGGAAGGATCACCGTCTCGACCGGCGA
>VBKI01000093.1:0-2929 GCA_005879535.1 Deltaproteobacteria bacterium
TCACGGCTACTCCGGGTTGCGGCGCGGCCGGGGCGCATCCAGCTTCAACACGTCCGCAGCGTATTCTTGTATGGGCTCGGGATCGCTGCGTCGAGCGCCCAGTCCGATGCCGACAAGTTCGTGCTCACCGCTGCGCACCACCAGGCAGACGCAGGTCGATATGGCGCAGCCTATCGCCTCATGCAGGTCGTTCAACTGCCCGTCACCGCGCTGGTCGGCGCGACGCACCTCTCGTTCCTGCACAAGGAGGCGGGCCCGAATGCGCAGTCGCAACGGGCCATCCGGTTATCGCTGATCGCCATGACGTACGCGGTGCCTGCCGTCATCTGCCTCATTCTGATGGCGCCGCTGGTCCCGAGGATCCTCACCCGTGACTTTGCCGAGGCGACGCTCATTCTCCAGCTGCTTTCCCCGGTCGTGATCCTGCGCGGCGTCGGAGTGTTCCCGTTGAACGGGCTGTTGGGCCTCGGCCGCGGCGTGCTGCGCGCGAAGCTGCTCGTGGGCAACGCGCTTTTCACCCTCGCTCTCTACGCCGCCTTCATTCCAAAGTACTCCTGGCGAGGCGCACTTGTGGCGACCCTGGTATCCGAGACGGTGCTCTGTGCGTCGTCCTGGATTACGCTCTTATTGTGCGAGCGTGGCCTATCGACCCGCACCGGCCCAGAGCACGCGGCCCGCGAGGCTGCCATCCGAACCTCCCTGAACGACCTCCGCGACACCGAGATGACCAAGGTGCGTCCCGAACCGTGAGGAGGAACCACATCAGGACCCGGATCCATTCACCGCGTCGAGCCAGAGGTGCTCGCAGGCCGTGGCCGCCGCGGCGAAAGGACCCATTAGGGCGGTTCGTCGACTCGGCCGCTTCCTTCTAGCTGCGCGGCGAGGAGTCGAGGCATGATGACGTGGTCGGCAGCGCCCACGGGAGCGGGAATCCGCCCAGTGAATCGGCATGCGCAACCGGAGGAGGGGAGATGGCGGGCCGGAGGCTCGACGAATGACAGAACGGGATTCAGGGGACGTCTACTCGGCCGAGGGGCATCGGGTCCACACGGCCCCCGGCTCGCGGCGGCTCCGATACGGAATCATGTGCCGCGGGCCGCAGCTGGAAGCCTGGCAGGCACTGGTTGTGCGCGAGCTGCAGTCGATCCCAGAGGTCGAGCCCGCGCTCCTCATCGTGGACGCCGACGCCGGGGCCGCCGGTCCGAGGCATCGGCTCTGGCAGCGCCTGCGCTCGCCAAGTTTACTCTGGAACCTCTACCAACGGGCGTTCATCGCCGGCAAGATCCCCGCCGAGAGGCGGATGGACCTCCCTGCCGAGCTGGACCGCGGCCTGCCGGTAATCCGCTGCCGACCGGAATTCCGCGGTAAGTACTCCCAGTACTTCTCGCCCGAGGACGTCAGCGCGATCCGCGCCCACGATCTGGATTTCATCCTGCGCTTCGCCTTCAACATCATTCGCGGCGACATCCTGTCCGCGGCGCGGTACGGCGTCTGGTCCTTTCACCACGGTGATTTGGATCGGTATCGGGGGATGCCCTGCGCCTTCTGGGAGATCGCCAAGGGCGACCCGGTTACCGGGATCACGCTGCAGCGGCTCACCGATGCACTCGACAGCGGGATAGTCCTGAAGCAGTGCCACATCCAGACCGTGCCCAAGTCGTACGCACGCTCGCGGGAGGCTGTCCTCGTCGCCGGTGCGGATCTTCCGGCCAAGGTCTGCCGGGATCTCCTCTCGAACCGCGGAGAGTACGTTTCCGCGCAGCCCTCCCGCACGACAGCGCCAATCTTCCGCACGCCGAAGAACAGCGAGATGCTGAGCTTTCTCGCGCGCACCACGACTGCCAAGCTCACCGACGCTGCTGGGTGGCTCTTCCGACATAGGCAGTGGGGTGTGGGGATCATCCACGCGCCCATTCACTCCTTTCTCGATCCGCGCTTTCGCCCCGAGGTGAGCTGGCTCCCGCGCTCGGATCGTCGCCATTTCCTCGCCGATCCCTTCGGCATCCGGTCGGGCAAGAACTTGACGATCTTGGCGGAGGAACTCGACCACGCCGAGCAGGTTGGCCGAGTGGTGGCGATAGAATGCCCGGAGGTGGGTGCGCCGAGGATCCGGCGGGGGATCCTGGAACTCGCAGTGCACGCGTCCTACCCATACCTCGTCGAGCACGACGGCGAGATCTTCTGCATGCCCGAGACGAGCGCGAGTGAACAGGTGGTCCTCTACAAGGCAGTCGATTTCCCGACGCGCTGGGAGAAGGTCGCCACGCTGGTGCAGGGGATCGCCGCGCTAGATGCGTCCCTCGTGCGGTTCGACGGGCGCTGGTGGATGTTCTACGGCGTGGAGGGAACTGCCGGCACCGTCACGCTCCACGCCATGCACGCTCCGGACCTGCGGGGGCCGTGGATGGCGCACGCCGCCAATCCTCTCAAGATGGATGTCCGAAGCACGCGCCCTGGTGGGACGCCGTTCGTGCATCAAGGAACGCTGTACCGGCCAGCGCAGGACTGCTCGCGCGGATACGGCGGGGCCGTCGCGCTGAACCGCGTGACCCGCCTCTCGCCCGTCGATTTTCACGAGGAGGTGGTGACGGTCGTGCGCCCTGATCCCCATGGTCCGTTCCCCGCGGGGCTCCACACGCTTTCGGCGGCGGGCGACAAAACGATCATCGACGGGCAACGCACGCTGTTCGTGCCAGCGCTCTTCTTCGCGCAACTCCGCAAAATGTTGCGGAGCGCGAGAGCGTCGTCTCCTTGGCAGGCCAGACAAACGGATAGCGTGACACGCTCGGGGTAAAAATGCAGGCGCGCACGCTCATTTGGCCGATTCGGCGCGCGCGATCTTGTTGCGGTCAAGTCAACGAGACCCTACGGTTCCCCAGGGTTCTGAAATCGGGAGGCGGAGTCGACAGAACTGTCCTTCGCCGTGGGG
>VBKI01000093.1:2980-3592 GCA_005879535.1 Deltaproteobacteria bacterium
CATAGAGATTCGCATCCCCGGGCGACAGGCCTCTGCGCGACATTTCCCGGCGCACGCGAAGAGCCAGCGCTGGATATCCGCCCAAAGCGAGCAGACTCCACCCCGAAGTCGGAAGCAGCAGAGTGAAGGTTGCCAAGGGTACGAACACTCCCCAGAACAGTGTGCTCCTGATGTCGTGCCCCCAGAGACGCTCGGGAGAGCGTGCGGTTCGGTACCATCCCTCCGTAGAGGCGTAACCCGCGCGAAAGGCTCGTCGCCACCATTCGGCGAACCGGGTCATCGCTGCATCGTGAAGGACCATCTCGGCGTCGACGCGTAAGACGCTCCTACCGGACGCGCGCACGCGCAAGCACAAGTCAGCCTCCTCGGCTGCGATGAGCGTGGGATCGAACCCCCCCGCTTTGAGAAACACTGGCGCACGCCAGAGGGCGTTGCCGCCGCAGGAATCGATCTCTCCAGGCGGCTGGTCCCACTCGAGATCGCAGAGGCGGTTGTAGATGGTCGCGTCCGGGAACCGCTCGCGCACCCTCCCGCAGACGGCTGCCGCCCGGGGAGTGGCGGAGAGCGCGGCGACCCCCTTTTCGATCCAGCCCGGATGCAACTCGCAGTCGC
>VBKI01000093.1:3597-12427 GCA_005879535.1 Deltaproteobacteria bacterium
GTTCGAGCAGGCGCCGGAGGCCTTCGTTCCGCCCGCGGCCCGCAGTGAATGGGCGCGAAGGATCGAGCGCGAGAGTGTCCACACCCGCCGCACGCGCGATCGCGAGGCTGTCATCGGTCGACCCGGAGTCCACGTAGATGACCGGCAAACCTGTGCGGGCGGCCGAAGCCAGGCACGCCCGGAGGCGCTGGCCCTCGTTGCGACCGATGACCACGATGCCGACGCCGGGCGTCAAGTCGTCGAGCCTTCCCCGCCTTGCCTCGGCGGCTCAAGGCTGCCCACTCTATCTGGCGCTCCCGGGTTCCAACAAGCGGCGCGTCAATCGGTCCCCGGGCTGCGCCGGGCCTCATTGAGCGCGAGCATGAAATGGTCCATGGCGCGGACGACGATGGTGTCGGACAGGGGCCAGAGGAGTCCGAAGAGGCGCGCTTCGAGGTAGCGAGGGCCCGACAAGATCAGCGTTGGCGAAGGGCGACGCAGGGCGAGACGCAGAGCGGTGCGTGCCCACGCGCCTGCGCCTGCCGGAACGTGGTGGACTTCGACGCGAGGGAAATGCACCTCATCGGCCTCGGCCGCGGCCGCGGGAGGCGCGTAGAGCTCGAAAGTGGCGGCAGGGAACAACGCCGCAAGGAGCCGCACGTCTTCGTGCCATCGCCCCGGCGGAAGGATCGCGAGGATGCGGATGAGCGGCGCGCGAGCGTGCCGCTTCAGCCACCTGCGCATGTGGGGGAGGACGACCTGCACCTGAGGGGCGCCGAGCGTCATCCTGAGCGGTGACAGGCGGCCAGGCCGTCGTTCGAGACGATAGAGATGCTCGAGCCGGTCCTGCCCGTGCGCGCCGACGCGGCTGCTCGCGTCGACTCCATGCTCGATGGCGGGCACCTTGAACTGCGAGGCGTAGACGGACAGCAGCTCGAGCTTGCGCTGGTAGGCCTCTTTGATGCTGACGTGCTCCGGCAACGCGATCGCGCCGGCGTTGGTCAGCTCTCGCAGGACGCGCCCGAGGTGGTCGATGTGCGTCGAGTCGTACGGCACGTCCTGATACAGCCGCACCACGCTCGTGCGAGCGAGGTCGGGATCCTCGGCAAGCAGGGAGAGACTGGCGTTCCGCGCCAGTTCGTGATCGGAGTGGTTGCCGATTCCGAGAGGCAACCAGAGCTCGGCGCCATCGAGTTGCTCGAATACGGGCCGCAGCGCCGCCTTCCAGCGGGCGAGATCGGACTCCAGCGCCTGGCGGTTGTTGAACGCGGACACCGAAACGCGATGAGAGCGTAGGAACTGCAGGGACCAGTCCTCATCGCGATACCGCAGGGTGGCCTCGTTCTCCCCGAGCGCGCGATGACTCCCGCCGAGTTGGCGGATTAACGCCGCGCCCTCCGCATTCCGAATCGCGGTGACCTCCTCCACCTTGAGGAAGTCGCGGTCGCTGAGGAAGTAGCTGGTGAAGTTGCTGCGGCTCGCCACCGTCACGAGGTCGAACTCCAGCTCGTTGCGACGGAGCCACATGGTTCCGCCGACGCTGAGCGCAGCGTCGTCGCTGTGAGGTTCGACGACGATTGCCCGCCGCCGTCCGGGCGGGAAGGAACCCACTTCGTCGCAGAGACCGAGCTCGAGGAAGCGCGCGATCGCCGCATCCGCGCCGGGGCCGACCCGGCGACGCAGACTCTCCCGCGAGTCTCCGGTCGCCAGCGCTTCCCAGGTCGCGAGCTCCTCATTGGAAACGGTCGTGACCGGGCGAGTCGAAGCGAGGAAGTACAGCGCCCCGTCGCGCACGCGGTAGTGCGGCCGCCGGCACACCCGTTTCAGCTCCATCATGGCGAGGGACCCGGGGTCATCGCACCCGCGAATCGTCGACACCACCCCCCCCGCAGGAAGTCGAGCGAATGAAATCCCAGATCAAGAGGCAACAGACCAATCATACATGCGCCTTGATGGTCATCATTCTACATCCGACGTTCATTGCGGATATTCTCCTGTACTATAGCGCTGTACTATAGCGGCGATCGAGCCTCGCCCGTGGCGAGATCCATGATAGACGTCATTTGATATCGGCCGCTGAAGGGTGGAATCCACGGGACCTCGCAAGCGATCGGAGATTCCGCGGTGACGATCAAAGAGAGGATCGTCGAACTCGTGTGCTCCGCCTTCGTGGCGTTGACCGATGGACCTGGGACCGACGTGACGCGCGAGCCGAAGACGGGTGAGCCCGCGGCCGCAGGCCTCACACTGCGGTCGGCGCACCCGTGAAGTGGGTTGTCTTCATCGTCGCCGCTCTGTGTTTGTATCCTGCGGGCCGATGGCTCCGAGAACGCCCGGCGCTCCGACATCTCGCGTGGGCGCTGATCGGCTTCCTGCCCTTCTACGCCGCCCCGAGTTACTCCCTCTACTTCTTCGCAGAGTACCCTGGGGACACGCACGGCCTCGAGGTCGGGATCATCGACTGGCTCGTCCTGTCCCTCTTGCTCGCGTACCGGCGGCCCGCCAGACCGCTGCCGTACCGATTCCCCCTCGTACTCTACCTCCTCGTCGCCCTCTTGTCCGCCACCCAGGCGCAGTGGTTGGTGCTCTCGGCCGGCTACGCGTGGAAGCTCGGCCGCATGTACCTCCTGTTCGCGGTCGTCTGGCGAGCAGGCGAGGACCGGCCGGTGCCCGCGGCGATCCTCCGTGGCATGACGCTCGGGCTCGTCTACGAGGGTGTTCTGGTGTTGTGGCAGCACTACGGCCTGGGGCTCTTCCAGGCCAACGGGAGCTTCGCCCATCAGAACACCCTCGGCGCCCTGCTGAATCTGGTCGTGATGGCGCCGCTCGCGCTCATCCTCGCGGGCCCTACTTCCCTGCTCACAAGGCTGGCGCCGATCGCCGCCCTCGCCGCCGCGCTCTTCACCGTGTCGCGAGGAGCCTTGCTCTTCCTCGGCACGGGCAGCGCGCTCGTGTTCCTCGGCTCCGCGTTCAGGCGATACACCGTTCGCAAAGCCTGGATTTGCATGATCGGCCTCGTCCTCGCCGCGGCGTCCGTCCCAATGGCACTCAGTAAGATCGAATCCCGCACCGCCGAAGAGAGAGCCCGGTCGATGGAGCACCGGGAGAAGCTGGAGTTCGCTGCGTCTCTGATGCTGCACGAGCATCCGCTCGGGGTCGGGCCAAACGCCTTCATGTCCCAGCTGCTCTTCGGTGGATACGCAGACCGCAGTGGGCTCACGTGGAGTGAGCGCGTGGCGCTTGTCCACAATATCTACACGCTGACGGCGGCAGAGATGGGCTACGCGGGGGTCGTTGCGCTCGTCGTCCTCTTCCTCGTCCCGCTCGCGTCGGCGCTTCGGTACGGCCTTCGAATGCGACACGACCGTCGAGGCGATGTTCTCCTTGGCCTGGGTGTAGGATTGATGATCTTCTACGCGCACGGCTTCTTCGAGTGGGTCTGGCGCCAAACCGAGGTCTCGTACGTGTACTTCGCGATCATCGCCATCGTCGCTGTCCTGACCCGGCAGATCGACGACGATTCGCGGGAGCGCCGCGCGGTCCGGCTCGTTCAGCCGGTGCGAGGGACCGCCGGACCGGACGGTGCCGTTGCTTCCGTCGCCGACCTGAAGAGCTCCAGCAGCCTGCGGGCTTCCCGCCGGACGTCATGACGCTCGGCCACCAACGCTGCGCCGGCACGGCCCATGGTCTCGAGCTGGGCCCGCGGCGCCTCCAGCGCTTCCCGCATCGCCCGCACCAAGGCCTCGACCGATGCCGCCGGAACGAGCCAGCCGGTAAGACCCGGCAGGACGAGCTCGGGTATGCCGGAGATCGCGCTGCAGATGGCCGGCCGTCCTAGCGCCAGCGCCTCCATCACGACGACGGGCAGCCCCTCCGAGAAGCTCGGGACCAGAACGGCGCGCGACGCGACGATCGCCTCGCGCACCTGCTCCTCGCTCATCCAGCCGCACAACCGGACGCGGTCCTGTAGCCGAAGCGTCTTCAGCTGCTCCTCGATGGCGGGTCGGAGCGGTCCATCGCCCGCTAGCATGATCTCGAAGCTCATCCCTTCGGCGGCCAGCCTGGCCGCGGCCTCCAGCAGGACTAGGTGTCCCTTCTCGGGCGAGAGCCGGGCCACGCAGACGAGCCGCCGCGCCTCGGGCACGGGTGTCAACGGGGCAGTGAGCAGCTCGGGGTCCAGCCCGCAGCGAACCACATGGACCTTCGACCAGTCGCGCTGGTCCAGCCGGCGGTAGTACTGGGCTCTCCCGAAGCTGCTGATCGCGACGAGGAACGAGGCGTCGGAGGCCTTCTCCCGGAAGGTATCGAAGTCCTCCTGCCCGTGGACGGTGAAGCTGAAGGTGGGCCCGCCGAGCTGACGACAGAGCAGCGCTACCGCCGGCGCGTTGTTGCCAAAGTGCGCGTGGAGGTGCGCGATGCCCTCCTTGCGAAGCCAGCGGACCAGGACCGAGGCCATCGCCAGGTACCCCAGGTTGCGCAGGAGGCCGCGCTCCGACCGCCACCCCATGGTAAGCGCGGTGAAGAGGGCACGGGCGAATGCCCCCGGACGCTGGAGCGCCTCAGCGATCAGGGCCGATGCGTACGCCATGACGCCCGCCGAGAGGATCGCCCGCGTTCGTTCATGCTCCTCGCAGTCAGCCTCGGTGACGAGTGTTCGTGCCCCCAGCGGGTCCGAGTCGAGCGGGTGCACGGAGAAGCGCACCACCTCGACGCCGAGTGACTCCAGTGCTCGGATCTCCCGCCGTATGAAGGAGTGGGTGATGCGCGGGTAGGCAGAGACGAGGTAGGCGACCTTCAGGGGACCGCCGGGGGGACCCTCGGCCGAGCTTCGCCGACGGCGGAACTGGTGACGAGGAGTACCGTCTGCGTCGGGGGTGAGGGCCCGAAGATCGTTCACTTGGGGATCTCGTACCATCGACACCCCAACCGCGGAACCGGATTCGAAGGGCGAATCCACCGCACGGTCACGACGCCGGATCCCAGCTGGCGGCCTGCCTCGCCTCCAGGTCTGCGGTGGCGCGGAGCTTGCCCTTGAGGAGGCACGCCCACTGGTAGCGCCGGACGAACCGCCTGAACTCATCGACACCGTACCGGGGATCGCGGCGGATCATGTTCCGGAAGTACCCCCAGAGCATCGCCAGCCCACCGACCACGTAGGGACGGCGGGTCATGCGATAGGCAGCGCTCGCCAGCAACCACACGGGCGTGGTTCCCATGTAGTACTGGGCGACCCCCTGCCGGACCCGCCCCTCCCACCAGTTCTTGTGGCTCGAGCCCATCGGGCGCAGGTGGAGGAAGCGCAGATCCGGGTCGTCCCACGATGCCGCCCGCCAGCCCAGCTGGCGGCAGCGGTTTCCGTCGATGCAGTCCCTCGACAGCTCGCGCACGAAGCCGCCGATCTGTCGGAAGCACGTCATCCGGTAGAACTTCGACGCCCCTACCGAGTGATCGTCCGCGATCTTCTCCGAGACGAGGCGCGACGTGTCAGAGAGTGGGAACTGCACGGGGGTCTGCCTCCATCCGGTCCATCAGCAGCTCGAAATACCGTGGCGGAAGATCGAGGTCCAGATCGAGCTTGCAGACGTACTCGAACTCACTCGGGTTGATGGCGTCGTAGCCCGTGTAGAAGGCTTCCATGACGCCCCCGCCGAGCTTGCGGTCCCCGCGATCGGGTCGCCTCAAGACCTGCAGCCAGGGAAACTTGGCTGCGTATTCGGCGAGGATCCTGGGGGTCTCGTCTTGCGAGCCGTCGTCCACGATGACCCATCGCGCGGGCAGCTCCGACTGCCCCACGACGGAATTCAGGGTTCGGCGGGCGAACCGAGCTTCATTGCGGCACGGAGTGATGAGGCAGTAGCGGCGCGATGTCAAGTCGAGACCCGGCTTAGTTACCGTCGCGGGATGCGTTCTGGCCGATTCCACGCTACGTGGACTTGGAGGCCAAGGCTATCATGGACTTCCATAGCCACACCGTTCGCCCTGCGTACGCGAACTCGACCGATTCAAAGCCAGAGTCGAGGACCATCCTCCCCAGCGTCTTTGTAGAGAAGAACTTTATGTGGCCCCCATCCCAATCCACTTTGAAATGCCAATCCCATGCGCCTGCTATCGAGAGAGCAAGATTCTTGAGGTACCCGTGATACGGGGTGCTGATGAGCATCCGCCCGCCGGGGCGAAGCAACTGAAAGCCACCACGCAGAAGGGTCCGCGGCGCAGGGAGATGCTCGATCACCTCGGTCGCAATCACGAGATCGAAGTCCGTACCGATCTTCGGCGGCAATTCGGAGTCGACTGAGACTTGCTCGAAACGCGCACCGGGATGTGCGGCTCGCGCCTGCGCGATTCCGTCCGCCGAGGCGTCGACGCCGATGACGTCGAAACCTCGGTCGGCGAGCAAGCCGACCAGGTATCCGTTTCCGCACCCGATGTCGACGATTCGCCGCGTGTTCGGTGGGATGAGCGATAGCACCTTCGGTGCCAGGTATGCGTGGTAGTCTTGCGGGCCCGAATCCAACCATCCGTGGAACTCGTAGGGCGCGCTATAGCTCGTATCGCTCACATGGACTCCGTGACCGTTCTCTCGTGCCAAGCGATCGTGTCGCGAAGCCCTCCTCGAAGGGAATCTTCGCGTTCCAGCCATGCAGCGCGGCTGGCTCTCGGGATTGCAGGTGTCCCAGACTCTCCCCCTCGAACCGCCTACAGTGTCGCAGAGAAGGAGTCCGACCGCAAGGAGAACCCTGCGACAACTCTCCTGGTGGAGGGTGAGGTTGCCCCAGTTTGGTGGACACCAAATGAGAGGCAGATACGGTGTCTTGACCTCCACCCAGAACTGAACGGGATCTGACTTCAGGAGATTTCGCTCTTAGCTGTTCTGGTTGTCGTCCCGCCTCCAGGCCTCGAGCTTGCGGCGGGCATCCAGCAAGTTCATGAGTCCCTATCGCGTTACGCGCTCGCGCGCACAGAATCCGTTTGACGCTCAACCTCCGTGACATGCACCGCGTCTGCGTCGTGAAGCCGGCTCGCAGCGCGTCGCGTGACGAACACCGGTCCATGTTGGCGAGCTCGAACCCGACTCGCTGGCGTGAATAGTGGAGGGACGACCGCGTTCGTGCGCCTCTCGGACGGTTGTTTTTTTGCAGTCACACCCGGTTGCACTCAGGCGTACCGTGGGGGAGGGCCAGGTACGCGACTCCACGCTCCGTATGGCGTGAGCTGCGCGGGTGTAGGGTTGCGTTGACCCGACCCCCTCGATAGGTTCCGCGCAAGTACCGCGTCTCAACATCCTCGTCGCGTGGGCCAGTGTTCAGTGTCGAGCGCAGAGATTGCGCGCGCGGACGCTAAGGAGTAGCGATGACGAGACTTTTCCGATTCCTGCGTGCGAGGCCAGTCGGCATGCTCTTTCTCTTGTGCGTGCTCGCTTGCGGATCCTGTGGAACCGGCGTCGTGGCATCGCAGGATGCGGTGTCTGCTGTCAAGGTCACTCCGGGCATGACCAGCTTCCCTCCCGCAGGGACCGGGACCTTCGTGGCTGTCGCACAGGGTGCGTTCGCTACCGGGGAGCAAGCCCTCTCCGCCGGCGTGGTGTGGACCGCCTCGGCCGGATCGATCACGAGTGCCGGGCTCTACACCGCGCCCACCCAGCTGGGCTCCTACCAGGTCCAGGCCGACTACGCGGGGAAGACCGGCCTCGCCATCGCCAATGTCGTCGCGCCGGGTACGCCCGGGGCCCTCTACGCAGCGGCGTCGTCTTCTTGTGCGAACATGCCCCTTCGATCGACGGGGACGATCCGTTACTTCTGCGACTGCGCCGCCGGCTCTCAGGCCGGGTGCGTCGCGGGGAGCGACGCGAACCCCGGCACCAGCGCCTCCGCTCCCAAGCAGACGTGGTCCGCAGCCATCACCGCGTTCAATGCGATGAACGCGGGTGACACCATCGCGCTGTGCAAGGGCGGAGCGTGGGCTCTGGCTTCCACGAGCACCCCGAACTATTGCAGCTTCGGGGTGGGCAATTCCAGGTGTACCGCTGGAGCGAGCCTCACCGATCCAGCTAACACGAGTACGTGTGACATCCGGGACTACAGTCCATCTTGGGGAGGCACGGCGAAACCTGCGCTCGCCGGCAGCGGGAATCTAGCCTGGATCACCCGCCAGGCGGGGAGCACGAACGGCGTCCGCATCCTGAACCTCGCTTTTCAGGGATCCAATAACGGTCCCAACGGCGGGGTCTACAACGATCAAAGGGCGTTGCTGCTCGGGGTTTGCGGCTCACCCATCTCCGATTCTTCCTGGCTCGTCTGTGGCAATACCTTCGACCGCATGCGCCTCGCCATCCAAGGACCGCAGTCGGGCACTGCCTCTAACGTTCGCGTCACGGGCAATCGCTTTACGATGAATGACCTTGACGCAATCCTCGGATTCGGGAACGGATCGAACAACTCCATCGACGCGAACTTCTTTGATAACAACGGCGGATTCCCGCATCCGGTCACTGGGAATCAGGCGCACACCGTCTACCTCACTCCGCTGAGCAATACAGGAGTTGGTGTCGCCACCGGCACGTCGATCGTGAACAACGAGTTTCGGCGTTCGAACGCGGGTGGAACGCCCGGGGCCTGCGCGACCGGGGTTATCGTCTCGCACGGTCAATATAATGGTCTCAACATCGAGAACAACATCATCGACACCGCCACCAGCTCGCTGGGTGGGTGCGAAGGCATCAGCTTCAGCGCCGCTGGCTCGGATAACACGTACTTTCGCAATATGACGGTGAGGCGAAACCTAGTTACCTTGGGCTCGGGGGTTGCGATCACGATTGGCCAAGCTCCCGGTCTCGCCATCGAGAACAACATCG
>VBKI01000093.1:12515-101149 GCA_005879535.1 Deltaproteobacteria bacterium
ACAATACCAGGATCGCCAATAACACGCTCTACATGACCGGGACCAGTCTCGCTGGCCAGTACGGCGTTCACGCTGGGGCCGAGGGCATTGGGCACATCATCGCAAACAACAGCGTCTACTCAGTGACCGGAGCGTGCTTCTCGACGCCGCTCGGCACATGCTCGGTGGGCGGTACAGTGTGCATGGTCCGCAACAATATCGGCGACGCGAACGTCCCGGCCTGCAGCGGGACCTGCAACCCGAACGCGTCTGCGTATGCAGCCGTTACAACGAATGCCTGCTACGGAGGGGCGTCGGCATTCTACGCCAACAGTCCGGGGAGCGACTTCGATCCGGGTCCTGGCGTGACTGGGAATCCACTATTCACAAATCCGCCAACTGACTTGACGCTGGCCGCCGGTTCGCCGCTCATCGGGGCCGGAAGTGCGGCGAATGCACCGTCCACGGACTTTACGCTGGTGAAGACGCGCCCCAACCCGCCGAGCATCGGAGCCTACGAGCCGTAGACGCGGACCAAACCTTTGCGGACACTTCGCGACGTCCGCGAGCGACCGTCGCGAAGGGACGTGGCCGACCCCGGGGCGCCCGCTGGGACCACGACGACGGAACTCCACGGTGTTTCGCCTGGATCGACGCGTCGAATTCGGCGACGACGGCACCGCACACGCGCGGGCCGTGGGCCTTTTCCGCTCCGGCGCGAAATTTCCATTGATCGACCCGACCTGCGAGGTCTAGGATTGTTACCGTGGACTCTGCGGCCGGCGGCCAGGCGGCCAGCGTCTGGAGCGAAATCAATAGTCGATTGCGCGCAGGTCTCAGCCGCGCCGCAGTGCAAGCGCGGTAGCGACGCACCGCGGGGGGGCGAACTGGATCCGAAACAGAGGCGAGTCCGACTGTTGAACGTCGATGTCGACGACGTCACGATGGATGAGGTGCTCTTCTCGTTCCGCGAGGGGCTGCTCTTGACGCTTCACGTGGACATGATCATGAAGCTACAGAAGGATCGTGAATTCTACGAGATGCTGCCCGAGTTCGATGTCGTAACCTGCGACAGTCAAATCCTCTTCGCGGCCGCGAAGATTCTCGGAACGCCACTCCGCGAACGCGTGTCCGGTTCCGACTTCTTTCCGCGATTCTACTCAGGGCACAAGAACGTCGAGGGCATCACAATCTTCATCTGCGGGGGTGGTCCCGGAATCGCCGAGATCTCACGCAGGAACATCAATGCGGCCGTGGGCCGCGAGATGGTCGTCGGAACGGACTCCCCTCCTCGCGACTTCGATACGCGCCTCGGCGAGGTGGATCGGATGATCTCCAAGATCAACGATTCCCGCGCAACCGTACTTGTCGTCGGTCTGGGAGCTGGGCGGCAGGAGAAGTTCATCGTGCGATACCGCGACCGGATGCCTCATGTGAAAACCTTTCTTCCGTTGGGAGGAACGATCGACTACGAGGCCAATACCCTGCAGCGTCCATCCCGCTGGATGACTGATGCGGGGCTGGAGTGGCTGTACCGTCTGGTTCGCGAGCCGCGACAACGATGGCACCGGTACCTCGTTCATCAACCGCCAGTCTTGTACTTGCTCGCTCAGCAACGGCTTGGTCTGTATCGCAACCCATTCGGAGCGTCCGTGGCGACTGCCTCATGATGACGCGCGCTCACTGCATGTGAGCCGCATCTGAGGTAGACGCAGCCTGACTTTGCGCCGAGGTGCAGATCCACTTATGATTTCGCGCCGGCGCCGCGGAGTATTGATTTACAAGTGAGGGGCTCTTTGGCCAACGATCGCTGGAACGAGTCACAATCTGAGAGGGCGTCGAGGTTGATGCGAATCGGCATCGTTGGCGCAGGGAAGATGGGCCTCTCACACTATGCGATCGCGAATGCGCTGCCGAACGCGTCGGTAGCAGCGGTCTGCGACACGTCGCGGTACATCCTTTCTGTGCTGCGGAAGTACGCCGGCATAGAGACGCATACCAGCTACGAAGAAATGATCGATCAGACCCGCCTCGACTGCATCTTCATCGCCACCCCGACATCGATGCATTTCGAATGTGCGAAGCATGCACTGGAGCGAGATCTCCATGTGTTCGTGGAAAAGCCGCTCACTCTCTCGGCCTCGGAGAGCCGAACGCTAGCGGATCTCGCTGCTCAGCGCGGGCGCGTCAACATGGTGGGATTCCACAACCGCTACATCGGCACGTTCCGTGAGGCCCGCCGGCTCTTGGAGGCGGGCGCGCTCGGTCGCGTCACGAGCATCCATGGCAGCGCCATCGGGCCTGTCGTCGTGAAACAGCAGGCGTCGACCTGGCGGTCGCGGAAGGCGGAGGGCGGCGGGTGCCTGCACGACTACGCGTGCCACGTGGTGGACCTGATGAATTTTCTGGTCGGTCCGCCGACGAAGGTTTTCAAAGCCCGAATGCAGAGCATTTTCTCGCGCAATGTGGAGGACGCAGTATCCGCTGAGTTCGAGTATCGCGGTGGTGCGGTCGGCACTCTTGAAACCAACTGGAGCGACGATTCAGTGAGGAAGATGACCACGAAGATCAACATCCAGTGCACGAACGGGGAATTGGCGGTCGATCGGCAAGAGTTGAAAGTACTCTGCGGCACCGCGTTCGATGGTTACCAGGAAGGCTGGAATACGCGCTGGATCACCGATCTGCAGGAAGGCGTTGCGTTCTACCTGCGCGGTGAGGAGTACACCGCGCAGGTAGCTGCTTTTCTCTCGTCGATCCGGTCGGGGAGCGTGGTGCATGAGAACTCGTTTGCCAGCGCTTACGAGACCGACCGGGTCTTGGACCTCATCGCCCGCGCAGACCAGGCCGCCGCTTGAGGAGCCAGCACGACATGGATCGAATCCTCTTTGGCGACAATCAATTCTTCGGCGTGAATCATATGTCGGAGGAGAAAGCGCGCCAACAGTTGGTCCGGTTCAAGGAAACGAGCTCCATCATTCGCGTGCTGGACGATGCATATGACATGGGCATTCGCACGTTCATGTGCACGACGCATGACCGCATCGGCGAGATCTGTGATCACATGCGCGCGAATCCGGCACGCTACCGCGACTTCGTCTATTACCCGTGCATGCCATACGCGCACAAGTATGCGAACTCCGTCAGCCAAGTTGGCGTGCTGGAAACGATCCAGCGCTTTTCGACCGGCGGCGTAATCAATACCCTGGTACGCGGCGCCGTCGGAGCCGTAACCCAAGACATATACGCGCTGATGACGCTCCTCATCGATGCCGAGATGAAGCGCTTCGAAGGGCTCAACACACCAGTCATCTTCATCCAGAACGTCGTCACGGATCTGCTTCTGGGGTTGAGACTCCATCCGGTGTTCGCCGAGTTCGCGCGGTACGTCCAAGAACGATATCATGCCGAACCGGGCTTCATCACGATGAATCTTCCGCTGCTCCTCGGCGCGCTGGAAGAAGTTGGAGTGAAAAACCCGATCGTCTGCACTAACATCAACAAGATCGGCTTTCGCATGTGTGGAGGCATCGAAGCGTATGTCGAGGCGCTCCGCAATCGGCGATGCCGCCCCATCGCCATGTCGGTCTTTGCATCTGGCGCGATCGCGCCCGCGCAGGCGATCGAGTGGGTCTGCAAGCTCGAGGGGCTTCAGTCCATCGTATTCGGTGCATCAAGCCCTGCCAACATCCGCCACACGAAGACGCTGATCGAGAACGCGTGGGGACTTTCCAACTGAGAGGCGCGTTCCCATTCAGCGCTCAGCCACACGGCAAAAGTGCCAGCGCTGAAGTGCTCACCCCTGAGGTAAGATGATTCCATGAACCGTCACACGTCAGAAGGGGACTCGTCGCCGGATTTCGCCGGATTTGGCGGCGATGACCCAGGGGCTCTGGAATGGACCGCGACCCCGGCAGACATGATTCGCCTCGCGCTGGCTTCCGCACAGCGGCATGCTCGCCTCATTGCAGCATTCTTCCTGCTCGGGGTCGGTGGTTCGATTGGGTATCTTGTGATCTGCACACCGAAGTACCGCGTTGAGACCACGGTATTGACACAGCGTGCGCAAGCGCTCCCCTCGCCGATCCGATCCACCGTTCAGGATGACCCGACACACTCGGCCAACGAGCTCGTGCACCGCCGCGAGAACGTGCTGGCGCTGATCCAGCAAGCGAACTTGTACTCGCCTGCAGCCGGCCCCCCTGTTGGCGAAACCCGCCCACCCCTGCTCGCGCGCTTCGTGGGTCTAGTCAGTGATGAATCCGCCGACCGCGACCCGCTGGACGGCCTGGTAAAGCGTCTCGACAAAGCGCTTGTGGTCACTACCAACGACGCAACGATCACCATCTCGATCGATTGGCCCGATCCTTCGCAGGCGTACCATCTCGTCGAAACCGCCACCGAGAACTTTCTGGAGACACGTCACATCCAAGAGATCACAGCGATCGACGAGGTCGTCTCCATGCTAAAGGGGCGAGCCGCCGCGCTCCGGGATCAACTCGATCGCGTCACAGAGGAGGCCCAGCGTCAGGCTGCGCGCCAGGAGACAGGCTCCTCTCCGGACCAGACGTCGGTCCCGGCTCCGCCCCAATCGGGCGGGGAGGAGCTGGTGAGGCTAAAGGCGATGGTCGACGCCAAGGAGCGGGCCATCCAAGACGTGGAAGAACTCCGGCGTCGGCAGCTTGCGGATTTGCAGGCACAGCTCGATCAGAGACGGGCAGTGTTTACCGACGCCTATCCGGCGGTCATCGCGTTGCGGCAGGACATCGAGGCGCTCTCGCACGACTCGCCGCAGATCGTGAAGCTCCGCGGCGAGCACCAAAAGCTACAGCAGGAGTACCTGGCTCGCCTTGCGCGACGTCGCTCAGTCCCACCGTCCACACGTCCGCGCATGTCGCAGCAAACGGGATCTATCGGTGTGGAGCAGAACGAGGCCGTGCGCGATGCGCGGTTTCAATACCAGCAGGTCGTCGAGCGACTGAACAGCGCGCAACTCGAGCTCGACGCCGCGCGCGTCGCCTTCAAGTACCGTTACAGCGTGATCTGGCCGGCGGAGGTCCCGACCAAGTCAGTATCGCCGAAAGCTTGGAAGGTCTTCGGTCTTGGCATTCCTGGAGCGCTCTTCCTCGCCATGCTCGCTGCAGTTCTGATCGAATTGCGTCGCGCGACCGTTCTGTGCCGGTGGCAAGTCGAGCGCGGCCTTGGGCTTCCCGTCCTGGCAGAATTGAAACGCTCGTAGCGCAACGCTCATCGAGATACTCCTCGCCTCACCAGTCCACTCGATCAGCAAAGAGCCGGCGATTACGGTTGCGTCCGACGAAGTCGATTCTCCGGCCGATCCAACCGGTCAGCCGATGAGCACGCACCCGGCGACGTGATCGCGTCCGATCAATTCGATCGTGCGACGTACGGCGGAAAGCCGAGTCTTTCCAATCTCGACGCAGATGACCACGACGTCGGCTGCGGTAGCTACTTTTAGCGCAAGCGGATTCCTGACGACCGGCGGCAGTATGGCGATGCTTCTCACGGGCGCCTTCACCGGACGTGGGATGTCGGCTGCGAAATTCGCGTTGGCAGCGCTGAATATGCCTGCGACCGACACGTAGTCGAGCACATCGATGGGCGCGAAGAAGCTGACGCGCTCGTCGAGCATGCGAGCGACTTCGCTGAGCGCATTCGTGATTTCGCTCGCGGACTCCTCCCGATCTACGGCGACGATTGCCAAAGACCGCCACGACTTGCGCGCGAGAGCGAACCAGAGTTCCTGGTACTCTCGGCGCGGGGGATCGCTTTGCGCGTCGTTCTCCTGCAGATTTCTCTCGACGGCAGCGACCATGACGGACTCCGGACCCATCACGGGTTCAGGATGAACGGCGGCTCGGCGGATCGTATTCCTCCCCCAGCGCTGAAGCGCGCGAGGCGGAACATACCCGGGATCCCCCGGTTTAGACAAACGCGAGGTGCAATTTTCTGCTAGGGTGTAATCCGCTACGACGTGGCCGGGGAAACGTCCATATAGAAGTCCAAGTCAGCACCCATCTGCTTGCGTGCGGGCGCCCGGCAGGGATTTTCATTGTCGAATCAAGGGATTCGCCTGCGTCGCACTGTATCGAGACGCTCGTGTCCTGCGCTCCGAGGAAAACCGTTCACCCTTTTGCACTCGAACGCGCCGTCGACGCTAGGTCGAGGGCGTTCGCACTTGTGCTCGGGTCAGCTACCCGCTGGAAACGTTCCGCATGCAGTCGTCACGTTGGCGGCGAACGTTTGGGCTCCACCCGCCGCGAGATTTGCCGACCCGGGTACGATCGCCACGCTGAGGACTCGTTCTGGCGCAACGTTCACGGTGATGGCAGCGATCTTGCTGGCATCGGCGTGCGCTTGCGCGCTGACGATGCATGTACCTGTCCCGCGCGCTGACGTGAAGACACCCGCGGTGGTGACCGTGCCGCACGACGGCGGCGCGCTCCAGACGACGCCGGTATCGGTCGATCCGGTGACAGTCGCGGTCAGCGCAACGGCCTCGCATGCATAGGCGTTCACAGGCGACGTCGCGGCGATGCGGACGCCGCTGTCGACGGTCACGACCGCCTGGGCATTTGCCGCCGAATTCGTCGTACTGGTCGCGACGACGTGAAAGACGCCCGAGTAACCCGGAGCGGTATAGAATCCGCTCTGGTTGATCGAGCCGCCGTTCGCCTCCGCCACGCTCCAGGTGACTTGCACCGTAGTCGGCGACAACGTGAACTGTTGCGCATCGTTGGTCGTCAGTTGGACTTTGGAAGGGCGTATTTCCAGCTGTGCAGCGGTCGGCAAGACCGATCCTTGGTCAGGGGCTTTGTGCTCGGTACCGCACGCTAGGGCAAAAACGATTGCTGACATGACTCGGAATGGGTGACGCATGTGCCGTACCTCCGACAGTTGCAGCCAACTCCGCGGGCGCGGCGTCCTCGCCAACGAAGAGCGCCGCCGAACGAGCGAAGGCGACGTCCCCACAAGAACGATCTGTCGAAGGTGCAGCGGGGGGTGCCGACGGAGGTTACGGCCTGCGTGCCCGCAGACATCCGTGTGGTTGCGTAGGCCTATCCGCTTTCGCCGCCGCATTTAGAACAGCCGCGACGCATCATCTGTGACGGGAGTCACAAGCCGCGAAGTTCACCCTCTCGCCGCGAAGAGCAGTACGAATAGGCTGTTCAGGCGCTTCGATCAGCGCAGCAGGTTCATCACGTGCTCCGCGATGGCGAGCGACGCCGTCAGCCCTGGGGATTCGATTCCGTACAGAGCGACGAGCCCGGGAACTGCATGGTCGCGCGGGCCCTGAAAGAGAAAATCCTGAGCGGCGCTCCCGGCCGGCCCGAGCTTCGCCCGAATCCCCGTGTACCCCGGCTGCAGGCCGTCCGCGGGCAGCGCCGGCCAGTACTGCCGGATCGCCGCCGCGAACTGCGGCGCACGGGTCTCGTCGAACGAGTAGTCGATCGAATCGATCCACTGTACGTCGGGCCCGAACCGCGCATGCCCTTCGAGATCCAGCGTCACATGGATCCCCAGCCCGCCCGCGACAGCCACCGGGTACACGAGATGGTGGAACGGCGACGCTCCCGAGAACACGAAGTAGTGCCCGCGCGCGTAGTAGCAGGGCGGGATCGTCGCTGGAGGGACGCCCTCGATGGATCGCGCGACCGCTTGCGCGCAGAGGCCTGCCGCGTTCACGACGGCTGCGCAGCGCAAGCGTGTTGGCGCCTCGCCGCCGACGTCCAGTTCGATGCCGTCGGACCGGACCCGCCCGCTCAGTACGGGTGAGTTGAGCGCGATCGCTGCGCCGTGCGACTCCGCATCAGAGCGCAGCGCACGGAGCAGCCCGTGCGAGTCGATGATTCCAGTCTCCCCGCTGCACAGCGCCGCCACGCAGCGCACGTCAGGCTCGAGCTCTCGCGCCTCGGCTGCGGAAAGCAGCGAGAGCCCCTCGACACCATTGGCAGCGCCCTGCGCGGCATACTTCTGCAGCGTCGCGATCTCCGATTCTGAGGTGGCGACGACCAGCTTTCCGACGCGCCGATGCGCGATCCCCTTCTCCTTCGCATACGCGTAGAGCGATCTGCGCCCGGCGACGCACAGGCGCGCTTTCAGCGAGCCCGGCACGTAGTAGAACCCGGCGTGGAGCACCTCGGAATTGCGCGAGCTGGCGTGCATCCCGGGCGCCCGCTCGGCCTCGAGCAGGATGACGTCGCGCCCAGCCAGCGAGAGCGCCCGCGCAATCGCGAAGCCGATGACGCCGCCGCCGATGACTGCGACGTCGGCCTTCAGGTCCATCGCTGCTCCACGAAGCGTACCGCCGTCCCCGGCCCCGCCTGCGCCAGCAGCGGGAAGTCCGCGGGCATCACCGTCGCGATCTTCGCATATCCTCCGGTGACGGGGCGATCGGGACCGAGCACGATGGGCATCCCGTCGCCGGGCACTTGGACGGCGCCCGGAGCGGTCCCTTCGGGCGGAATGTCGGAACGCCGCGCGAGCGCCATTGCCGGACCGTGGAGACGCAATCCGCGGCGATCGCTGCTCGGCGTGACGCGGTACTCGCGGTCGAAGAAGTCCTCCGGGCTGGCGAAGAAGTGCCATTGCGGACCGCGATGGGCGCGTACCTCGATGAGCGGCTCGCCCCAGCGGATCGGCAGACGTGGCGGCTCGGCGCCTTGCCGCCGCGAGCCCGATGCGCCGTGGAGCACTTCGCCAGCAGTCAGCGCGCGAATGGGTTCGCCGGGCAGGGGCAGGGCAAGGCCGCCTTCGGCGGCGAGGTATGCGCGCACGCCTCGACGCACCTGACCGGTGGCCAGGCGGTCACCGCGCTTGATTGGGCGGACATCGGTTCCGAGCGCCAGTCGCAGGTCCTGCAGCGCTTCCAGCTCCGGCCCGGTCAGCGTGATCTCCAATGCCGCGGCAAACGGGTCGTTGCCGAGAGCGCGATTCGCCGCCGCAAGGGAAGCGAGATCCATTGCGCCTCCGGCGGGCACCCCGGACGAAGCGAGCCCATGTCGCGGGCCGCCTTGCACCGAGGTGAATGCTCCGGGAGCGATGACGCGGAGGAGCGGCTCTCCGGAAGGAGCCGGAGGCCGCGGGCGTCGCGGCGGACGCGGGAGCTTTCGAACCGGTTCGAAAACGACGCGATCTCCCGGCCGCAGCAGCGCAGGAGGATCGGCGGCCGGATCGAACATGCGCGCGCTGACGCGCCCGAGCAGGCGCCACCCTCCCGGCGTCTCCGCCGGATAGATCCCGGTGTATCCGTCCGCCACCGCCAGGCTCCCGGCGGGCACGCGGACGCGCGGAGTGTGCAGACGCGCGACGGGAAACCCGCCCGTCATATAAGCGAACCCGGGCGCAAATCCGAGGAACGAGACGACGTGCTCGGCGCGAGCATGGCGGCGCACGACTTCTTCCGCGGCGACGCCGAGCTCACGCGCAACCTCCTCGAGATCGGCGCCGTCATAGCAGGCCTGGATGCGGACAGTGCGCGGCGGAGGCCGATCTCCGCGGCGCGAAAGATCCAGCCGCTTCACATCGAGCAGGTCGGGATCGTAGAGCAGGAGCAGGGTCCGCGCGCCGGGAACGGCGTCGAGCAGCCCCTCGGGAGGATCGTCCGCCAACGATGCAGCCAGGTCGAGCGCCTGTTGGTTCGGCAGCGAGAGCAGCGCCGCGCCGTCGCAGAGCTTTTGCAGCTCAGGCAACGGCGGCCAGCTCCCGGCCGCGGGTCTCGGGAAGCATCAAGGCCGCGACGAACAGGAGCGCGTAGGCGGACGCTGCGAAGATGCCGATGGCGCGCCCCAGCGGCATGGAAGCGGCGAGAAAGCCGATCACGGTCGGAAACAGCGCGCCCACTCCGCGCCCGAAGTTGTAGCTGAAGCCTTGACCCGACCCGCGCACCCGCGTCGGAAACAGCTCGGTGAAGAACGCGCCCATGCCGCTGAAGATGCCGCTCGCGAAGAACCCGAGCGGAAAGCCCAGCACGAGCATGGCCCGGTCGCTGATCGGGACCAGCGTGTAGATCAGCACCGTCGCCATCGAGCAGAGCGAGAAGAGATAGAAGTTGCGCTTGCGTCCGAGCTGGTCGGAGAGGACCGCGGACACCAGGTATCCGCAGAAGGAGCCTGCGATCACCACGCCGAGGTACCCGCCGGTGTTGAAGACCGACAACCCGCGCACCGTCTTGAGGTACGTCGGCAACCAGGTCGTGATCGCGTAGTAGCCGCCCTGCGCGCCCGTGGCGAGGAGTGCCGCGAGGGCGGTGGTCGCCGCCATGTCGGGAGCGAAGATCTCCCAGAAGCGGCCTCGCGCGCCGCTCTGCCGCGCAGCGCGGAACACGGCGGGTTCCTCGACGTTGCGCCGGATGTACAGGACGAGCAGCGAGGGCAGGATGCCGGCGAGGAACAGTACGCGCCAGGCGGTCTGCTCGGGGAGGATGCTGAACATCACCGTGTAGAGGATCGCCGCCGCGCCCCAACCGAGCGCCCAGCCGCTCTGGACGGCGCCGACGGCTTTTCCACGGTGCCGCGCCGCGATCACCTCGCCCATCAGCACCGCCCCCGCGGCCCACTCCCCGCCGAATCCGAGTCCCATCAGGCTGCGCGCGGCGAGCAGCTGCCCGTAGCTCTGCGCCAGTCCGCACAGTCCGGTGAAGAGCGCGAACCAGAGGATGGTGATCTGCAGCGTCCGTACGCGCCCGATGCGATCGGCGATCAACCCTGCCATCCAGCCGCCCAACGCGGAAGCGAGCAGCGTGCTCGTCTGCAGGGTGCCCGCTTGCGCCTTGGAGAGGTGCCAGCCGGCGATCAGCGACGGGATGATGAAGCTGTAGAACTGGAAATCCATGCCGTCGAGCGCCCAGCCGCCGAAGCAGGCCCGGAAGGTGGCCCGCTCGACCTTCGACATCTCGCGCCAGAAGGACACGACCACCGCCTAGCAAACCGCCGATGCCAAACGCAACTCCGGTGTCCGGAAACGGGACTGCCGATCCCAAGGGCGGTCATCCCCTCCGGAATCGCCGAGAGCGCCTATTGGCACGGCGTTCGCTGCAGGGCAGGGGATGGAGAGCTTCGTCCAGGACGTGCGCTACGGACTGCCCTCGCTGCGGAAAGCGCCCGGATTCACGGTCATTGCCGCCCTGGCGCTCGCTCTGCGGGCGGAGTGAATCGATGCTGAAGGATCTCTTCTACGCACTTCGCGCCCTCCGCCGCAGCCCCGGATTCGCCGTGGCGGCCGTGCTTTCGCTCGCGCTCGGGCTCGGCGCGAACACGGCGCTCTTCTCCGCCGTCGACGCGGTGCTGCTGCGTCCGCTGCCCTATCGCGATCCGGAGCGCCTGGTGATGGTCTGGTCGGTGACCTCCGCATATCCGCAGATGAACGTGGCGCTGCCCGATTTCCAGGCGTACCGGGATCGCACGCAGTCGTTCGCGACCATGGCGGCGTACTACTCGACCCGGCGCAACGTCGGGGTCGCCGGCGGCGAGCCCGAGCGGGTCCTGATGGACCGGACGACCCATGAGCTCCCTTCTGCGCTCGGCTTCCAGCCGCGGCTCGGCCGCTTCTTCACGGCCGAGGAGGAGCAATGGGGCCGGCATCAAGTGCTGGTGCTCTCGCACCGGTTCTGGATGCGGCACTTCGCCGGCGATCCCGGCGTGCTGGGAAAGTCGGTCACGCTCGACGGTGAACCCTGGACGGTGATCGGCGTGATGCCGCAGGGATTCACCTTCGACGATCCTTCCATCGAGCTGTGGGCGCCGATCTCGTTCAAGCCCGACAGCGACATGCTCACCCGCGGAAACCATTTTACGCAGGTGATCGCGCGGCTCAAGCCTTCTGTGAGTCTCGAAAGCGCGCAGAAGGACCTCACCCGCGTCGCCGATGCGCTCGCGCGCGAGTTCGCGAACAACGTGGGGCAGGGCGCCGCCCTGCAACCGCTCCGCGAAGCAATGTCCGGCGCCTTCCGTCCGGCGCTGCTGCTGCTGCTCGGAGCGGTGGCGATGGTGCTCCTGATCGCCTGCGCGAACCTGGCTAACCTCCTGCTTGCCCGGGGTGCTGCGCGGGGTCGCGAGATCGCCGTGCGCGCAGCCCTCGGCGCGACGCGCACCCGGCTGGTCCGGCAGCTCCTGACCGAAAGCGTGATTCTCGCGCTCGCCGGTGGAGCGCTGGGCTGCGCCTGCGCGGTCTGGGCGCTCAGCGGCATCTCCGCGCTCGGCGGCGACGTCCTCGCCCAGCTCCCGCCCTTGCGGCTAGACCTGCGCGTGCTCGCGTTCGCGGTCGCGCTCTCCCTCGTCACCGGCGTCGCGTTTGGCCTCGCTCCGGCCCTGCTCCTGTCGCGCCATTCCCTCTCCGAAGCGCTCAAGGACGGCACCGCCACCGTGTCACCACGGACGGGCCGGCTGCGCTCGGCGCTGGTCGTGGCGGAGGTCGCGCTCTCGGTGGTCCTCCTCGCCGGCGCCGGGCTCCTCCTGCGCAGCCTCCGTGCCCTGAACCACCTCGATCCGGGGTTCCGGGTGGAGCAGGTGATCACGGCCAACCTGCAGCTTCCGCTGCGCAGATATCCCGACGATGCTGCGCGGCTCGCTTTCGCGCGCAAGACGATCGACGCGGTGACCGCGTTGCCCGGGGTCGCATCGGTGGGCGTCGGCTCCAACGTGCCGATGTCGAACAACAGCTGGGGCAAATGGATCAGCGCCGAAGGCGAGCCGGAGCCCGCCAACCTGGACGCGGTGGCGAACTGCCTCTTCCAGCTCGTCACCGGGGACTACTTCCGGACTCTGGGAATGCAGCTCGTGCGCGGCCGCTTTCCCGACGATCCGAAGGAACCCGCCATCGTGCTCAACGAGACCGCCGCGCGGAAGCTCTTCGGCGTCAAGGAAGCCATCGGACGACGCGTCTGGCTGGGTCCGCCAGAGCGGTTCCTGCCCGATCAGACGCGGCCGTTTCCCAGGTACACGGTGGTCGGCCTCATCCGCGACGTCCGGTCGGGCGGTCTCGCCCGAGTCCCGCGCGCGGAAGCGTGGCTGCGGCAGGAGCAGAGCGACGAAGGCGGGAACAGCCTGTATGTGATCGCCCGTTTCGGCGGCGCATCTGCCCCGCTGATCAAGGCGCTGCGCGACGCGATCCGCGCGATCGATCCCGAGCAGGCCGTCGCGGACGTGAAGACGATGGCGGACCGCGTGGGAGCGTCGGTCACCCAGGAACGCTTCAGCGCTTTCCTGCTCGCGCTCTTCGCCTCGCTCGCCCTGACTCTCGCAGTCCTGGGTATCTACGCGGTGATGGCATACACGGTGGCGCAGCGGACGCGCGAGATTGGCGTGCGGATGGCGCTCGGTGCGGCCGGGCGCGACGTCCTGCGCCTGGTCTTCACGCGCGGGTTCCGGCTGATCGGCGCGGGGCTGGTCATCGGCCTCGTCGGCTCGATGATTGCGTCGCGCGTTCTCGGCGCGCTGCTCTTCGGTGTCTCGGCGACCGATCCGGGCACCTTTGCAGCCGTTGTCGCCATCCAGGCAAGCGTCGCTGCGGCTGCGCTCTACCTGCCCGCACGCCGGGCGTCACGGTTGCACCCCGCAGTGGCCTTGCGGACGGAGTAGGGCATCTGTCCGGAAATGGGACGACCTTTCCCCGCCCCGGTCACGCAGGGCAGTAATCCCCCTCTGGAGTGGCTTGGCACGGACTTCGCTCAAATGGATCATCCGATGCAGCCAGAGATCTCCAGGATGGAACCGCGCACGAGCGTGGTGGACATTCCGCGCAAACCGCGGAACACGCGGAAGCGCAACCTGATCATTGGCGTCAGCGTCGCGGCGGCGCTGGCGGCGATCACGTTCGGCCTTTCCAGGCTGCGAGCGGCGGCGCCCGTCGTGGACCGCTCCGGCCTGTGGACGGACACGGTGAAGCGCGGCCCGATGCTGCGCGAGGTCAAAGGCCCGGGGACTCTGGTTCCCGAGCAGATCCGTCTGATCACCGCGGACACCGCGGGCCGCGTGGAGCGGATCCCTCTGCGGCCGGGCGCGCAGGTCGAGCCCGGAACGGTGTTGATGGAGCTGTCCAACCCGGACGTGATGCTGCAGGCGCTCGATGCCGAGCGCCAGCTCGCCCAGGCGCAGGCAGACCTGATCAACCTCCGCGCCACCGCCGACGGCAACACGCTCATCACGCGCTCCGGACTCGCCACGCTCGAGGCCCAGGCCGCCGATGCGCAGCGTCGCGCCAAGGCCGATCAGAAGCTGGCGCAGGACGGCGTGATCAGCGAAGTGGAGGCGCGGCAGCAGATGGAGCGCGCGCAAGAGCTGACGAGCCGTCTCGAGATCGAGCGCAAGCGACTTGGCGTCGTCGCGGGCAGCGGCAAGGAGCAGGTGGCCGCGCAGATGGCGCAGATCGAGCGGCTGAAGGCCGTGGTCGCCTTCCGGCGCAAGCAGGTCGATTCGATGAAGGTGCGCTCCATCGATCGCGGCGTCCTCTCCGAGCTGCCGCTGGAGCTGGGGCAGTGGGTGACGCCCGGCGCGCTCCTCGCCAAGGTGGTGCAGCCGGAACGGCTCAAGGCGGTGCTGCGCATCCCGGAGACGCAGGCGCGCGATCTCGCGCTCCATCTTTCCGCCGTCGTGGATACCCGAAACGGCGTGGTCAAAGGCGACGTCTCCCGGATCTCTCCTTCGGCGAACCAGGGGTCGGTCGAGGTGGACGTGTCCCTTCCCGCCGAGCTCCCTCGTGGCGCGCGGCCGGACCTGACCGTGGAAGGCACCATCGAGATCGAGAAGCTGCAGAACGTTCTCTTCGTCGGACGACCCGCGGGCGCGCAGCCCGGTGGCCAGACCGAGCTGTTCCGGCTGATCAAGGGAGGCGACGAGGCGCACCGGGTGAAGGTGCGGCTCGGCCGCAGCTCCGTCAGCACCGTGGAAGTGATCGACGGCCTCGCAGAGGGCGACGCCGTGATCCTCTCCGACATGTCCCAGTGGGACTCTACCGACCGTGTGAGGCTCCGGTGAGCGATGCGTTGATCGAAATGCAGGACGTCGAGAAGGTCTTCCTCACCGACGAGGTGGAGACGCACGCTCTCTCGAACATCCATCTTGCGGTGCGGAAGAACGAGTGGCTCTCGATCGTGGGTCCCTCCGGGTCGGGCAAGACCACGCTCCTGGCCATCCTCGGCCTGCTCGACACCGCCACAGGCGGTCAGTACCTGCTCGACGCCAAGCCGGTGCAGGACCTGTCGCCCTCCGATCGCGCCCACGTCCGCAACCGCCACATCGGGTTCATCTTCCAGAGCTTCAACCTGATCGGCGACCTGACCGTCTTCGAGAACGTCGAGCTGCCCCTGACCTACCGGGGAATGGCGCCGGCGGATCGCAAGAAGCGCGTAGAGGACGCTCTCAATCGCGTCGGCATGAGCCACCGGGCGCGCCACATGCCCGGGCAGCTCTCGGGCGGCCAGCAGCAGCGCGTGGCCGTCGCCCGCGCCGTCGCCGGCGATCCCCTCATCCTGCTCGCCGACGAGCCCACCGGAAACCTGGACTCGAAGAACGGACAGGCGGTGATGAAGCTGCTCTCCGAGCTGCACCAGGGCGGCTCGACGCTGATCATGGTGACGCACGATCCGTCGTATGCGCGGCTCGCCACGCGCACCGTCTCGCTCTTCGACGGCCGCATCGTCGAGGAAACGGGATCCTCCGCCGCCTGAGGCCCGATGGTGAGCGACCTCAAGTTCGCGGCGCGCACCTTGAGGCAGGCAATCCGCGTCGCCCGCAGGGCGGGAATGCCGCTCGCGCCGAGCGCGACGACGCCGAGGAGCTCGGCAATGGCGAGGTAGGTACCGTGGACAATTCCGAGTCCCGCGAACTCGATCCGATGACTGCCCTGCGAACGGAGTGAACTTCATGGATCAACTGCTTCGCGATCTCCGCTTTGCGCTGCGCGCCCTCTGGCGAACCAAGGGCTTCACCGCCGCCGCGGTGATCGCCCTGGCTTTGGGCATCGGCGCCACGACTGCCATCTTCAGCGTGGTGAATTCCGTGCTGTTGCGTTCTTTCGGCTGGGGCGACGAGAGCCGGCTCGTCTCGGTCTACCGCACTTACGTGGGTATCGGGAGCGGCAAGGGAGGGCTTTCCGTCCCCGAGCTCTATGATCTGCCGCAGGCGCAGTCGCTGGAAAGTGTCGGGTCGTTCAACGCCGGGTCGGCGGCGCTGCAGGGTACTGACCGGGCGGAGCGGGTGCCGGTTGCGCGGGTGACCTCCGGCTTCTTCAGCGCGCTCGGCGTGCGTCCGCAGCTCGGTCGTGCGTTCGGCCCCGACGAAGATCTCCAGGGCAACGACGCGGTGGCGCTGCTGAGCGCCACTGCGTTTCGCCGGCGATTCGGCGGCGATCCCGGAACGGTCGGACGATCGGTGACGCTCGACGGCCGGAGCCGCCGGATCATCGGCATCTTGCCGGACGGCTTCGCCTTCAACGGCGCGCATGAGTTCTTCATCCCGTACGGCTTTACCCAGAACGACCGGCTCGTCGACCGCGGGGCGCATTACCTCCTCACCGTCGCGAAGCTGCGCGCCGGCGTGCGGCGGGATGCCGCCAACAAGGAGATCGAGCAGCTTTCGATCCGCATCGCGAAGGAACACCCGAACAACTACCCGCCCGAATTCCAGTCCATGCTCCATGTGGAGCCTCTGCGCGATCGCTTCGTGGCTTCTTCCCGCGAGCCCATCCTGGTGTTGTTCGGAGCCGTGCTCCTGGTGCTCTTGATCGCCTGCGGAAACGTCGCGAACCTCCTGCTCGCACGATCCGCGGGGCGCGAGCGGGAGTTCGCGCTGCGGGCGGCGCTCGGGGCGGAGCGGTCGCGCATCGTCCGCCAGCTCCTCACCGAGGGCCTGCTGCTCGCGGCGGCAGGCGCCGTGCTCGGGGTCCTGCTCGCGGCCTGGGGACTCGACGTGCTCCTCGCCGTGGCTCCCCGTCAGATCCGCCAGCTCGGAGACGTCCGCGTCGACGGATCCGTGCTCGCTTTCTCGGCAGGGCTGACGGTCGCGACCACGCTCGTGTTCGCGCTGGTGCCGGCGCTGCGGGCCAGCCGCGTCGACCTCGCGGCGTCGCTGAAGGAAGGTGGCCGCGGCACCGGCGGCGTGCCGGCGGCGCGCCTGCGCACGGCGCTCGTGATCGCGCAGGTGGCGATCTGCCTGTTCCTCCTGGTGGGGGCAGGGCTGCTGCTGCGCAGCTTCGCGCGCATCCTGCACGTCTCACCCGGGTTCGACGTGGAAGGCGCCATCGCCGCGGACCTTGCGCCCGCCGGACCCGCGTACGCAGACGCCGACGTGCGCGAACGTTATTTCGAGCAAGGCTTGCGCGCTGCCGCGGCGCTTCCGGGCGTGACCGCGGTGGGAGCAAACCTCATCCTTCCCACCCGCGGTAGGTTCGGGCAGACCATCGAAATCGAGGGATACGAGCGGGCCAGCGGGGAGCCGTGGCCGACCGACGAATTCCGCGCGGTACTGCCAGGATACTTCGTTGCGATGCGGCAGCGCATCCTGGCGGGCCGGGACTTCTCCGCCGCGGACGACGCGAAGGCGCCGCTGGTGGTCCTCGTGAATGATGCGTGGGCGCGCCGCTATTTTCCGGGCAAAGAGGTCGTCGGGCGGCGCATCAAGATCGACACCGAGCGGCATCGCGACGCTTGGTGGACCATCGTCGGCGTGGTGAGCGATGCCCGGGAGTACGGGCTCGACGAGGCGGTGCCGCCGGTCTTCTATTACTCCGCTCCGCAGGAACCGCCCGATCAGATGACGCTGGTGGTGCGCGGCCGGATCACCCCGGCGGCGGTCCGGCAGGCGCTGTCGCGCGTCGACCCGGCACAACCCGTCGATCGCGTGCTGCCGCTCGAGGACGTGCTCGCGAGCTCGCTCGCGGTCAGGAGATTTCCTCTGCAATTGCTCGCCGCGTTCGCCGCGCTTGCGCTGCTCCTCTCCGCGGTCGGGATCTACGGCGTCACCTCGTACGCTGTCGCCCAGCGGACCCGGGAGATCGGCGTGCGGATGGCGGTGGGCGCTTCCGCTGCGAGCGTGATGCGGATGGTGCTGAGCGGTGCGCTGCGCACGGTGGTCGCGGGCATCTGCGTCGGGGCCGTCGCTGCGCTCGCCGGATCGAAGCTGATCGCTTCCCAGCTCTACGGAATCAGCGCCCGGGATCCGCTCACGTACGCGGTGATCGCCGCGCTTCTCGGGCTCGTTGCCGTCGCCGCCAGCGGTGTCCCGGCGCTGCGGGCGACGCGGATCGATCCGATGGCTGCCCTCCGGGCGGAGTGAGACGATGGATACGCTGCTGCGCGATTTCCGGTTTGCCGGCGATTCCAGAGTCATCGGGCGGACGCTGACCATGGCGGCGAGCTGGCTGCCCGCGCGTCGCGCCACCCGGGTGGACCCGGCAGTGGCGCTGAGGTCGGAATAATGGCCGTCCTGGGCATGCTGCTGGTCGTCCTTGCCGCGGCGCAGGTCTGCGCGGCCGCGGTGATCGCAGTGGGCGCATTGCTGGCCCGGAGCTTGAGATGATCCGACTGCGCAACATCGAGAAAGCGATCAAGCAGGGCGCCGGGCAGATCTTCCTGCTCCGGCGCATCGACCTGGAGATCGCCGCCGGGGAGTTCGTGACGGTGATGGGTCCGTCGGGAGCCGGGAAGAGCACCTTGCTCGCCATCGTCGGGCTCCTCGATCACGCCTGGACCGGCGAATACGAGCTGTTCGGCGAGCAGGTGCACAAGCTGAACGCCAGGCAACGCGCGGAGCTGGCGAAACGCACCATCGGCTTCGTCTTCCAGCAGTACCACCTGCTCGACTCGCTCACGGTGGCAGAAAACCTGGAGGTGCCGCTCAGCTACCGCGACATGAAGTCGTCGGAGCGGCAGGCGCTGGTCGCGGATACGCTCGATCGCTTCGCGATCGTGGCGAAGAAGGACCTCTATCCAACCCAGCTCTCGGGTGGACAGCAGCAGCTCGTGGGCGTGGCGCGCGCGGTGATCGCCAAACCGAAGCTCTTGCTCGCGGACGAGCCCACGGGCAACCTGCACTCCGAGCAGGGCGAGGAGATCATGCGGCTGTTCCGCGAGCTCAACCGGCAGGGAACGACGATCGTGCAGGTGACGCATTCGGAAGTGAACGCCGGATACGGCAACCGTGTGGTGCGGTTGCGGGACGGTTGGATCGCGGCGTGACCCGGATCATCGCCGCCGACGATCAGCCCGACGTGCTCGAAGCGCTCCGGCTGCTGCTCAAGCGCGAGAGCATGGCCATGGTGCCGGCGACGTCTCCCGCGGGGGTGCTCTCGGCGCTCGAGCACGAGGACTTCGACGCGGCGCTCATCGACCTGAACTACGCCCGCGACACCACCAGCGGTGGCGAGGGGCTCGATCTGCTTTCGCGGCTTCGCACGCTCGATCCGACGCTGCCCATCGTGGTGATGACGGCCTGGGGCAGCGTGGAAGGGGCCGTGGAAGCGATGCGCCGCGGCGCCCGCGACTACGTGCAGAAACCGTGGGACAACGCCCGTCTGCTCGCCACGCTGCGGACGCAGGTCGAGTTGGGACGCGCCTTGCGCCGGAGCCGGCGCCTCGAGGAGGAAAACTCGCGGCTTCGCGGCAACGTGCCGCAGATGATCGCCCGGTCGCCGGCGATGCAGTCGGTGCTGCGCGTCCTCGAGAAGATCGCGCCCAGCGAAGCGAACGTGCTGATCACCGGCGAGCACGGGACCGGAAAGGAAGTAGTCGCCCGATACATCCACTCCGCGTCGAAGCGTGCCGGCCGGCCGCTGGTCACGGTCAACGCGGGCGGCGTCGCCGAAGGTGTCTTCGAGAGCGAGCTGTTCGGCCACCTCCGGGGCGCGTTCACCGATGCGAAGACCGACCGCGCCGGCGCCTTCGAGGTGGCCGACGGCGGCACGCTGTTCCTCGACGAGGTCGGCAACATGCCCATGCAGCAGCAGGCGAAGCTGCTGCGGGTCCTGCAGACGGGAGAGTTCACGCCGGTGGGGTCGAGCAAGGTGAAGCGCGCCGACGTGCGCGTCCTCACCGCCACCAATGCCCGCCTCCACGACGAGGTCGGGCAGGGCCGGTTCCGCGAGGATCTGCTCTACCGGCTCAACACCGTGGAGGTGCAGCTTCCGCCGCTGCGCGACCGCCTCGACGACATTCCCCAGCTGGCGCAGTTCTTCCTCAAGCGCATCGTCGAGCGCGGCGCGACGCCTGCTCGCCGGTTCTCCGCGGATGCGCTGCACGCGCTCGTCCGACATCCCTGGCGCGGCAACGTCCGCGAGTTGGAGCACGCCGTGGAGCGCGCGGTGCTGCTCGCGTCCGGCGAGGAGATCGGTCCGCAGGACCTGTTCCTCGGCGCAACTCCCCACGGGGCCGCCCTGATCGAGCGGATGACGCTCGACGATGCGGAGCGGCACCTGATCCAGCGCGCGCTGGCCCGCTGCGGCGGCAACGTCAGCGACGCGGCGAGAGAGCTCGGCCTGTCGCGCAGCGCCCTCTATCGCCGGCTGCAGCACCATGGTTTGAAAGCTTCGTGATCCGGCGGAAGAAGCGGCTGGCGCACGATCAGCACGTCTTTCTGCTCTCGCTTGCTGCGGGCGCGCCGGCGGTGCTTGCCTGCGTGCTGCTCCTCCACCTCTACGTCGACGACGGCAAGGTCCGCTGGACCGTGGGCGCCGTCGCGGTCCTGGTCTGGCTCTTCACGTCGCTGGCTCTCCGCGAGCGCGTCTTGCGCCCGTTGCAGACCGCGGCGAACCTGCTCGCGGCGCTCCGCGAGGAGGATTTCTCCGTCCGCGGGCGCGGCGCCCGGGCTGGCGATCCCTTGGGCGAGCTGCTCCTCGAGATCAACCACCTCGCGGACACCTTGCACGCCCAGCGCGTGGGGTCGCTGGAAGCGGGCGCGCTCCTGCGGCGCGTGATGGACGAGATCGAGGTGGCGGTGCTCGCCTTCGACGGCCGCGGCCGGGCGGTGCTGGCGAATCGCGCCGCCGGGAAGCTCCTCGGGATCCCTCTTTCCCTGCTCCTCGAGTCGGGTGGACTGGACGCGGGGCGGCTGCGACTGGAGGAAGCGCTCGCAGGGGAGTCGCCGCGAGTGATGGAGCTGAACCTTCCGGGCGCCAGCGGCCGCTTCGAAATGCGGCGCAGCACCTTCCGGATGGGAGGGTTGCCGCACCAGCTCCTCGTGCTCGCCGACCTGCGGCGCGCGCTGCGCGAGGAGGAGCGCCTCGCCTGGCAGCGTCTGGTCCGGGTGCTCGGCCACGAGATCAACAACTCGCTTGCACCGATCCACAGCATCTCCAGCGGCCTGAAGGGTGCGGCACCCGAGGACGTGGAGGCGGGTCTGGCCGTGATCGAACGGCGCGCGGAAAGCCTGATGCGGTTCATGAGCGCGTACACCAGGCTGGCGCGCCTGCCTCCGCCGCAGCTCGCTCCGGTCGACGTCGAGGAGTGGATCAAGCGGGTGGCGGCCCTGGAGAAGCGGATCCCGGTGAGCGTTCGCGGTGGTCCACCGGCCTCGGTCCAGGCCGACGCCGATCAGCTCGAGCAGCTCCTGATCAATCTCATCCGCAATGCCGCCGACGCGGCGCTGGAGACCGGGGGAGCCGTGGAGGTGAGCTGGAGCGTCGGCCAGCGACAGCTCGAGATCTCCGTGGTCGACGAAGGTCCCGGCCTCGTGAGCACCGCCAATCTCTTCGTCCCCTTCTTCACCACCAAGGCGAACGGGTCCGGCATCGGCCTCGCTCTCTCGCGGCAGATCGCGGAAGCGCACCAGGGATCGCTCGCGCTCGAGAACCGCCGCGACCGCCGCGGTGCGCGCGCTCGCTTGCGCCTTCCGCTCTGACGCGGCGTCGCCGCTGGAATACGCCCAACGTCGGACAGTCAAACGTACGGACCTTCCCCGCTGGCGGTCGTACCAAGGCCGCCTAGCTTTGGTGTTCCATGCGCATCCATTTCCTTCCGGTCGCCGCTCTCGCTCTCTGTTCCTGCTTCCGCAATCCGGCAACGGGCAAGATGCAGCTCGATCTGTTGTCCGAGTCGCAGGAGGTGGAGCTCGGCAAGCAAGCCAAGCAGGAAGCCGAGCAGGCCTACGGCATCTACAAGGAGAAGCCGGAGCTCAATCAGTACATCGCAGACATCGGCAAGCGGCTCTCCGCGGAGAGCGGGAGAGCGAGCCTGCCCTGGTCGTACGAGATCGTCGACGACGCGAGCGTGAACGCATTCGCGCTGCCTGGCGGGCCCGTGTTCATCACGCGCGGCATCCTGGGGCATCTGAACACTGAAGCGGAGCTGGCGGCGGTGCTTGGTCACGAGACGGGTCACGTGGCGGCGCGGCATTCGGCCAACCAGATGAGCAAACAGCAGGTCGCGCAAATCGGACTCGGCATCGGATCGATCCTGTCTCCGGCGGTTGCCTCGGCCGCTGGGGCCGCGAGCGCGGGTCTGCAACTCCTCTTCCTCAAGTACTCGCGCGACGACGAGACGCAGGCCGACGAGCTCGGCTTCCGCTACATGACGAAGGTCGGCTACGACCCGCGGCAGATGGTTCCACTGTTCGAGATGCTGGACGGCGTCTCGAAGGCAGCGGGCGCGGGCAAGACGCCGGAGTGGCTGCAGACGCACCCCGATCCGGGCAACCGGCTGGAGGCGACGCAGCAGCGGCTGAAGACGGAGCTGAAGGGTTCGCCCGAGGGGATGAAGGTCGAGCGCGACAAGTATCTGTCGATGATCGACGGAATTACTTTTGGCGAGGATCCGCGGCAGGGCTTCTTCAAGGGCGACACGTTCTACCACCCCGATCTGAAGTTCCAGTGGAAGCTCCCGTCGGGCTGGGCGCACCAGAACACGCCGCAGGCGGTGGCGGCGGCGAGCCCGAAGCAGGACGCCATCCTCCAGCTCTCGCCGGCGGGAAAGATGTCGCCGGACGAGGCCGCACAGAAGCTGTTCTCGCAACAGGGGTTCAAGGCTGGTCAGCCCGTCAACGTGAAAGGCGCGAAGCTGGCGCGCGCGTTCCAGGCGCAGACGCAGCAGGGCGCGATCGAAGGAGTGCTCGCCTTCTTCTCCTGGCAGGGGAACACGTATCTGATGGCCGGGTACACTCCGCAGGGCGGCCTCTCCAACTACGCGAACACGTTCACGGACTCGATGGGCAGCTTCAGCGAGCTCACCGACTCCAGCGCTCTCTCGGTGAAGCCGGGAAAGCTGAAGCTGGTGAAGATCGATCGCCCGATGTCGGTGACCGAGTTCCAGTCCAGTCATCCCTCCACGGCGAAGCTGGAAGAGGTCGCGCTGATCAATGGCGTGCAGCAGGGAGGGCAGATCCCTGCCGGTTATGCGAAGCAAATCGTGGGGGGGACGCAGTAAGGCAGCTACAGGCTGAGCTGCTCGAGCGGGACCGGACGGGAGAAGAAATACCCCTGGGCGCGCTCGCATCCGAGCCGCCGCAGGAGCTCCGCCTGCTGCAGGGTTTCCACGCCTTCCGCCACGACGTCGATCCCCAGGCTCTTTCCCAGCACGAGGATGCTCTGGACGATCTTGATCTTGCGCTCGTCGTCTCCCATGGCGCCGACGAAGGAACGGTCGATCTTGAGAGAGTCGATGGGCAGCTCGTGCAGGTAGCTGAGCGACGAATACCCGGTTCCGAAGTCATCGATGCACAGGCGCACGCCGGTGGCCCGCAGGTGCGTGAGCGCCGCCCGTGCCGCCGCGCCGTTTCCGATCAGCATGCTCTCCGTCAACTCGAGGCGAAGGCGCGACGGCTCGATCCGGCGGCGCGAGAGCATCTCCTTCAGCTCGGCGCAGAACTCCGGCTGGAGCAGCTGCCGGCCGGAAAGGTTCACCGAGAGTGAGATGCGCTCGGGCAGGGCCGCCAGCGCCCGGCAAGCCTCGTCCAACACCCAGCGCCCGAGCGGTACCACCAGGCCGGTCTCTTCGGCGAGCGGGATGAACTCGCTCGGCGGCACCAGTCCACGCTCCCGATGCTCCCAGCGCACCAGCGCCTCCACTCCCAGCGTCCGGCCGTTGGCGAGCTCGACGATGGGCTGGTAGTGGACGCGCATCTCGCCGCGCTCGAGAGCGCGGCGCAGCTCGTTCTCGATGCGCAGCTGTGCCATCGCCCGCTCGTGCATGGAGGAGTCGAACACGGCGTGCCGCGAGCCGCGCACCTTCGCCCGGTACATCGCGGTGTCGGCGTCGCGCAACAGATGCTCAACGCGCTCGGTCACGGGACCGCCCAGCGCGATACCGATGGAGGCTCCGGCGAACACCTCGTGTCCCTCGATGAGATAGGGCGGCGCCAGTGCGCGGTGAACCCGCTCGGAGACCGCGATCGCCTCCTCGTCGGTCGAGACGCCCTCGACCAGCAGGGTGAATTCGTCGCCCCCGAGCCGCGCCACGGTGTCGCCGGCGCGGCGGCAGCTCTCCAGCCGGCGCGCGATCTGGACGAGCAGTTCGTCGCCCGCGCGATGCCCGAGGCTGTCGTTCACCAGCTTGAACCGGTCCAGGTCGAGGAACAGCACCGCGAAGTGCGCCGCCTCGCGTCCCTTCGCCCGTGCGAACGCCACCTCGAGGCGGTCCTTGAAGAGAGCGCGGTTCGGCAAGCCGGTGAGCGGGTCGTAGAAGGCCGCCTGCAGCAGTCGGGCCTGCGCCTTGCGGCGCGCGGTCACGTCCGATGCCGCGACCAGGAGCGCGCGGTGACCCTCGAAGACGACCTCGTGAACCGAGAGCTCCAGGTCGTGGGCTTCTCCCGATGCCGTGCGATGCCGCTCGACCGCCGGCGATCCCGCGCGCTGCTCCGCGCCAGCACCGGGGTCCAGGCGGAGATCGGCGGAGCGCAGCGTCAGGAACTTCTCGCGCGGCCAGCCGTAATGCCGCACCGCCGCTTCGTTCACGGCGAGGAACGCGCCACTCTCCGCGTCCTCGACCCACATCGGCTGCGGATTGTTCTCGAAGAGGATCCGGTAGCGCTCCTCGGAAGCGCGGAGCGCATCGAGCACGCGCACCCGCTGGGTGACCTCGCGCGTGAGAAGCAGCGAGGCGGGGGCCCCGTGGTACTGCACCGGGCTGGCGCTGACCTCGAGGACGATGTCCACGTTCCCGCGGCGCAGCACGGTTTCGAAACGGCGGGCGCGCTCGATGGCGGCACGGCCGACGCCGGCATCCGACCAGAGCCCGTGAACGGAGCTGCCCAGCATGCGATCGCGGGGGACGCCGTACAGATCGCTCGCGCGCGGATTGGCGTCTTGGATGATCCCGGTGCGCGGGTCGACGACGATCAATGCTTCCGACACGCTCTCGAAAAGATCCCGGTAGCCTCGTTCCACCTTGCGCAGCATTCCCTCCGCGGGTTTTTGCTCGATGACGCGCCCCAATTCCGCGCAGGCACGGGTGACTCCCGACAGCAGCGCATCGTCGGGTGGCTCCGAGGCCGCCGAGAAGAATTCGACTGCCGCCACCGTCCGCTGATGGGCGACGGCGGGAAAAGCGAAGACCGCCCCCGCGCCATCCTCGGCATCGGGGCGCCACTGCGGAGCGCCGTCGCGCAGCACCTGTCCGGCGAGGCCCGATCCGCGCGTGCGCCGCCGCCGCTCCGCCACCGGCCTCAGGCTGGAAAGGCGCTCGGGCTGATCGAGGTGCCAGACGCTGCGCGGCGGCTCGTCGGCAGGGTCCACGAACTCGACCCGACCCGCCTGCCAACCCGTGGCCGCACAGATCCGTTGCAGCGCCGCGCGAAGGGCGTCTTCTCTGCTACCCGCGCGCTGTGCTGCTTCACGGATCGACCGCAGGAGCTGCGGTTCGCGAGCCTTTGGGGGAGGCTGCACCGGCGGAAGTTACGCACTGGTATGGGGTGGGCGGAAAGGGGCAGCGGGTGGTTCAGGCTGGGACGTTCTCCGCCGGCAGCGCACCCACGCGCCGCAGGAGGGTCGCGCCGGACGTGATTCCGAGCCTGTTGCCAACCGTTCGACTTCATGAACGATGATTTGGGTCACCTCCATACCGGCACGCACTGGAGACCGCCATGAAGGCATCCCTGCTCGTCGCTACGCGCTCATCGATTACACGCTCCATGCGAACCAGCTCGGCCAGACCGGCACGATCCGTGTCGAGAAGGACCAAGTCTCCTTCGAGCGACTGGAAGGCACGAACCGACGCACCCGCATTGAGCGCCAGGAAGGTACCATCGGCTTTCAACTCCAGGCTGTCGAGGCGCAACCGGGACAGACGCGAATCCGGATGAAGCCCTCCAGCTTCCTCGTGGGGATGCTGGTCGACCCCGTGTACTTCACGTTCGAGAGCGGTACCGGGAAGCTCGTCCGCCTGGAAGGCCGGGTCCCGCCCAAGGTCCGCGCCGGCAAAGGGTGGCGCGACTTTGATGCGCGCGTCGAGTACCGCTACGTCGCGGGCGAGTACAAGTACCTTGCGAAGGCCGCCGGCGCCGGCCGCCTGCCTCCCCGCATCCTTGGCGGGCTGGCCGCAAATCCGGGCCCACCGTAGGTTTCGACCATGGCAAGAGGAATCGGAGAGGATCCGAGGCGCAGCCCCGCGGCGCAACTTGCGCAGGTGGAATATCCGGTCACGCGCGAGGACCTGGTGGAGACCGCCGAGGACAACGAGGCGCCGGTCGAGGTGATCAACTTCTTCAAGGCGCTGCCGAAGGAACGCTACGGCTCGGCGGAAGAGGTGCTGCGCGACTTCGCCGAGGCCGAGCGGCGCTTTGCGCTGGGGAACGCTCCTGACGATCGCGGTCGGCGCGACAACATCGGCAAGGTCGCCGCGGAGGATCAGTCCAAACACCCGTGACGCCGGCCGCCGGCGCGAAGCTCACTCGGGCATTTCATGCTCGAGCAGACCTTCCGGCTGCGAGCGCTCCGTCCCGAACGGCGCTCCCGCCGGCGTGGCCGGGCGGAACCGCGTGGCCACGTCCGCCACAGTGAAGAAGAGGAGCAGGGCGACGAAGACCAGCGAGGTGACGAAAACCAGGCGCGTCATGCCCGACGAGTCTTTCAGGTGCATGAAGATGAGCGCCACCAGCACGCTCTTGGTGCAGGCGATGGCCAGCGCGATGAACAGCGCCCAGGTGCCGAGGTGCTGCTTGCCGGTGAACCAGGTCAGGAAGGTGAAGAACACCAATGCGATCCAGACGGCGATGTACCAGATCGCCGATAGCTCGTGCTCCTCGTGAAGATCCCCGGGATGGAGCGCCACCCCGGCCCGTCCGCTCGGTCCACTCTCGCTCACGCGCAGCTCCTCAGATCAGGTACAGCAGCGGGTAGAGGAAAATCCAGATCAGGTCGACGAGGTGCCAGTAGAGGCCGCCGAGCTCGAGCCCCGTGTAGTACTTCGAACTGTAACGGCCCTGGACGGTGCGCCAGAGGATCCAGGCGAGCACGCTCATCCCGATCACGACGTGCAGTCCGTGCAGCCCCGTCATCAGGAAGTAGAGCGAGTAGAACATCGCCGCGCCGGGCACCTTCACTGCCTCGAAGGCGTAGTACTTCCCGGGCAGCGCGCGCTCGTGGAAGTGTTCGGTGTACTCGATGGCCTTGATGCCGAGGAACCCGAGGGCGAAGAGGATGGTGAGGACGAGGCAGATCACCGCGGCGCGCTGCCGGTTGGTGCGCGCGAAGTGGATGGCGAGCGCGACGGTAAGGCTGGAGGTAATCAGCACCAGCGTGTTCACCGTTCCGGCGGTGAGATTCAGGTGCCGGCTGCACTCGGCGAACGCGAGCTGGAACTGGAAGCGGTACACCGCGTAGCCGCAGAAGAGCCCGCCGAAGAGCAGGATCTCGGTGGCGAGGAAGAGCCACATTCCCAGGCGCATCGCCTCGTTCTGGCGGGCGAGCGAGGAGAAGTGGTGGCCGAGAATCCCTTCCGGCAGGCCGGCAACTTCATGCGACACTGATCACCCCCGGCGGCTCATGCGTGCGGTAGTCGTGCGGCATCTGGGTGATGGTCGGGATCTGATCGAAGTTGTGCGTCGGCGGCGGCGATGCCGTCATCCATTCGAATCCCTTGCTGCCCCAGGGATTGGACTCGGAGCGCTGCCCGTACCTGAGCGCGATGGCGAGGTAGATGACGATGATGACGAATCCGAACCCGAGCAGCGTCGCGCCGGCGGTGGAAGCGACATTCAGCGCCTGGAAATGCTCCGGGTACTGGTAGTACCGGCGGGGCATCCCGTAGTTGCCGAGCAGGAACTGCGGGATGAAGGTGGCGTTGAATCCGAGGATGATGAGCGAGGCCGCAACCAGGCCCCACCCCTCGTGGTAGACGCGGCCGAACATCTTCGGGAACCAGTAGTGGAGCGCCGCGAGGAAGGCCATCACCGACGCGCCCACCATGATGAAGTGGAAGTGCGCGATGATGAAGTAGGTGTCGTGCCAGTGGATGTCCAGCGACGTCGTGGCCAGCGCGACGCCGGTCATGCCGCCGAAGACGAGGAAGTAGAGGAAGCCGCAGATGTACGCGAAGGGCGTCCGGAAGGTGATGGCGCCGCGGTACATCGTCCCCACCCAGTTGAAGACCTTGATGGCCGTGAAGATGCCGACGAACATCGAGAGCAGCCCGAAGGCGCCGCCCACGAACGTGCTCTGCCCGGCCACGAACAAGTGGTGTCCCCAGGTGAAGAACCCGACGAAGGCGATCCCAATGGAGCTGAAGGCGATGGCCCGGTAGCCGAACGCGTTCTTGCGCGAGAAGGCGCAGACGCACTCGGAGATCACGCCCATCGCCGGCAGGATCATGATGTAGACGGCCGGGTGCGAGTAGAACCAGAACATGTGCTGGAAGAGCACCGGGTCGCCGCCGCGCGCCGGATCGAAGAGGCCGAATCCGCCGATGCGCTCGACGGTGACGATCAGCAGCGTGATCCCGAGCACCGGCGTGGCGAGGATCTGGATGATGCTGGTCGCGTACGTGCTCCAGACGAAGAGCGGCAGCTTCATCCAGTTCAGCCCCGGCGCGCGCAGGGTGTGCACGGTAACGATGAAGTTGACGCCAGTGAGGATGGAGCTGAATCCGACGATGAACGCGCCGAGGAGGATCGGCGCCACCTGTGTGGGCGAGGTGCTCGAGTAGGGCGTGTAGAACGTCCAGCCCGTGTCCGCGCCCCCGTGCACCATCCCCCACAGCGCTACCGCCGCTCCGATCAGATACAGGTAGTAGGAGAAGAGATTGAGCCGGGGGAAGGCGACGTCTCGCGCGCCGATCATCAGCGGGAGCACGAAGTTCCCGAATGCGCTGGGGATGGAGGGGATGAGGAAGAGGAAGATCATCACCACGCCGTGAAGCGTGAACATGCGGTTGTAGCTGATGGCATCGACGAAGAACGGGCCAGGCTGGAGCAGCTTGAAGCGCAAAAGCAGCGCGAAGATCCCCCCGACGAAGAAGAAGAAGATCACCGACGCCAGGAACATCACCCCCACGCGCTTGTGATCGCGCGTGTTCAGCCACGACAGCACGGTGGTGCCGTCCTCCAGGTATGTCGGCGCGGGCGGCGCGCCGGCCAGCGCCTGGCTATCGGCCTCGGATAGGCGCATAGGCGGGTCCTTCCGACGGTCCGGTGCGGACCGCGTCGCTCTGCAGCGACTTGATGTATTCGACGAGCGCAGCCACCTCGGGCCCGGCGAGCTTCCCCTGGAAGCTGGGCATTACCGGCTGGAAGCCCTCCACGACCTTGAGCGCGGGATCCATCATCGATTCGGTGAGATAAGCCTCGTCGGCTTCCACCGTCTTGCCGTCGGTCAGCTTCTCGCGGCGGTGGTAGAGGTCGAGCCAGGTGGGCCCGATGTGCCGGGTGCCGTCCGTGGAGTGGCACTTGACGCAGCCCTGCTCGGCCGCGATCCGCCGCCCCTGATCGACCATGTTCCCCAGCGGCGGCGCGAAGTCGAGCGCCGTCGGCTGGCCATCCTGGGTGGCGACCACCCCGCGGTGCTGGAAAGCGAGCCAGTCCTCGAAGTCCTGGGCCTTGAGGACGATGACCTCGCCGCGCATGATCGAATGACCGGCGCCGCAGTACTCGGCGCAGAGGATCTGGTACCGCCCGGGCGTGGTGGCATTGAACCAGGTCTGCGTGTACCGGCCCGGCAAGACGTCCTGCTTGATGCGGAATTCCGGCACGTAGAACGAGTGGATGACGTCGCGGGAAGTCATCAGCAGGCGGACGTTGCGTCCCGCCGGGACCCGCAGGACGTTGATCGCGTTGGGGCCGTCCGGATAGGCGAACTTCCACATCCACTTCTTGCCCATCACGTAGACGTCCATCGAGTCGGCGGGTGGCGTCTGCTGGCGCACGAACTCGCGGTATCCGAGGAAGAACCAGAGGGTGAAGAAGCTGAGCGGAACGCCGATGAAGAGCGCCTCCATCCACATCGGCGGCTCGATGTGCGGGGTGGTCTGCGTCTCGGAGCGGCGGCGGTAGCGGATGAAGAAGAGGATGGTGGTGAGGCCCACCGCCGTGGACATCACGAAGGTGGTGAGGATGACGAAGTAGTGCAGCCGGTCGACGTCGCGGGCGAACGTCGACGCCTGATCGGGCAGGAAGAGCAGCTTGCGCAGGACCTCGTTCATGCGCCCGTCCCCCTCGATGGCGAAGGACGCCCGGCGCGCGCGGACTTGATCTCCCGCCACCAGAGGAAGCCCAACAGCGCGGCCAGCGCCAACGCGAACCCGCTGGCGCCGAGCCGGAGCGCACCCATGACGTAGAAGTGGTATTTGCGCGAGGCGGGATCGTACTTGAAGCAGCGGAGGATCACGCGGTCGAGGGTGGTCCCGACTTTTCCCTCGGACGCTTCCACGACGGCGAGCCGGAGATCGCGCGCCGGGAATTCCACGCCGTACAGGTAGCGGGAGATCCGGCCGTCGGGGCCGAGGATCATGCTCACCGCGGGATGCTCGTACTGCTCCGCCTCCTTGTCGTACCGGTAGCGGAAGCCCAGCGATTCGGCGAGCGTCCTGATCGCGGTGTCCCCGCCGGTGAGGAACGGCCAGTGCGCGGGATACGCTCTTCCGGCGTTGCGCAGCGTCTGCAGATATCCGCCTTGGCGCAGCCGCGCTTCCGGAACGCGGTCCTTGGGCGAGAAGCTGACCGTCAGTCCGTAGTAGTCCTCGGCGAGCCGAAGCCCGCTCTCGTTGATCGCCTTGATCACGCCTTTCTGCACCAGGCTGCAGAGCATCGGGCAGTCGAAGTAGATGAGCGTGAGGACGACCGGCTTTCCCCGCGCAGTCAGGTTACGGAGCTCCACGCGGTTGGATTCGCTGTCCATGAACCAGGCGTTGGCGACCCGCTCGCCCAGACGCTCGACCACGTCGACCGGCGCATCCTGCGCCGCCGCCACCTGTGCGAGGAGCATCAGCGCGAGAATCACTTCTTCGGCTCCTTCTGCTCGGCGAGCACCAGATCCATCGCGCGATCGATGGGGATGTGGATGGTCCCCTGCTTGCGATCCATCCAGCCCCAGCTGGACAGGCGCTCGATGCGTTCGCTGCGGTACGCCTGCGAGGCCCGCGTCACGTCGAACGGCACCTGATCGACGATGCCCACCTCCGCCTTGCCCATCTCCGCCGGGATGGGAAGCGGCCCGACGGGCTGGAGCGATCTCTCGCGCTGCTCCATGTACCGGTAGACGACGAAGGTCGCGATCGTGAAGATGAGGATGGACGCGAAGCCGGTGCCGATGACGCCGAACCAGCGGATTCCTTCCTCCGCCTGCTCCGGTGGTGGGGACATGTGCTCGGTCGAATGGGACGGTTCGTGGCTCATGGCTGCACGTACCTCAGAGAATCGCTCAGGAACGGATCGCCCACTGGCACTGGCCGGGCGGCGCGGAAGAGGAAGAGGGCCGCGGCGATGCTGACGCCGCCCACGCCGGCGAAGGCGGTGACGTGCGTCCAATGCAGACCGAGGCGCGCCTCCTCGGCGGCGGGCATCACCACCCAGTAGAGATCGATGTAGTGGATGACCAGCATCCAGGCGGCGACGCCACCGAGCGCCGGCGCGCTGCGCTTCAGGTCGCGGGAAAGCAGCAGGAAGAAGGGCACCACGAAGTGTCCGACCAGGATGAGGATGCCGACCGGCCGCCACACGCCGTGGCTGCGGACCACGATCCACTGCAACTCTTCGGGGAGGTTGCCCGCCCAGATCAGCATGTACTGCGAGAACGCCATGTACGCCCAGAAGGCGGTGAAGGCGAGCAGCAGCTTGCCGGCGTTGTGCTGCTGGTCCACCGAGATCACCGCGCCGAGCGCCGACCCGCTGGAGCGCACTCCGGTGATCACCAGGCAGAGCAGCGCGATCGAAGCGACGAAGGCGCCGATGTAGATGTAGAGGCCGAAAATGGTCGAGTACCAGGTGGGTTGCAGCGACATCAGCCAGTCGAAGGCCGCGAACGTGAAGGTGATGGCGAAGAGCAAGAGACCCGGCGGCGACCACCAGCGCGCGCGCACGGTCAAGGCCGGATCCGCCGTCTCGTCCTGACGCAGCGACCAGGCGCGCATCAGCCAGGCGAACGCGCTCCAGACGGCGAAGTAGATCGCCGCGCGGACGATGAAGAAGCCGAGGTTCAGGTAAGGACGCTTGTGGTGCAGCAGCTCGTGCATCTCCTTGCTGACCGGTTCGTGCGGCGCGACCCAGAACCAGACGTGCTTCGCGCCGAAGAGCAGCGGGAGGAAGAGGACGATGAACAGCGGGATGACGGCGCCGAACGTCTCGCTGAAGCGGCGAACGGTCACGTTCCAGCGTGCGCCGGCCGCGTGATTCGCCATCACTAGCGTCACCGCGCCGATGGCGAGGCCGAGCCAGTACACGTAGGCGACGAGGTACGCGAGCAGCGCCCGCTGGGGCGAAACGGCCATGCCGATGAACGTCAAGAGGAGGCCGACGGCGCCGGCGATGGCCGCGCCCATGACCTGCGTCCGGCCGCCTGACCACGGGGGCAGGTTGGCATCGGGCAGCGCGCGCCGCTCCGTCATCGTTCCTTCTCCGCGCGCAGCTTCTGCCGGATGTCCGGCGGGGCATCGGCGAGCGTCGCGGATTGGCTCCGCCGCAGCGCCTGCAGATACGCCACCACCGCCCACCTTTCCTGGGGCGTGAGCTCGGGGGCGTAGGAGGCCATCAGGCCGTAGCCCTCGCTGATCACCTGGAAGACGTGGCCGGGGCCTGGATTGCTCAGCTTGTGCAGGTTGGGCGGCGGCCGCAGCGACATCTGCGTGGCGACCAGGGAGACCCCGTCGCCCACCAGACCGTGGCAGACGGCGCAGTGGATCTCGAACTTCGTACGACCCTGCAGCATCAGCTCGCGCGTCAGCGGGATGGGGATGGCGCTGACGATCTGACCGGCGCGGTCGCGCCCGGTGGTGATTTCCGGGCGCAGCGTCTGCCGCTCGCGCGGAACCGTGCCCTCGGGCGGCTGGCGCATGGCGCGCCCGTCCTCGTAGAGCGGGTTGCCGGCGAACGGCTTGAACTTGGGCTGACGCTCCATCGGATCGAACAGCGTGGTGTCGCCGCAGGCGGTCGCGAGCGCCGCGAGGAGGAGGAGGCGCTTCATGTGGCCTCCGCCACGGTGTGCACCTTGTGCGCGCCCGCTTCGCGGAACTTCCTCTCCAGATCGGCGACGGCGTTCTCGTCGGAGGTTTCCGCGCTGATCCAGAAGGCGTCGAGCGAGGCGGTGCGGAACCGCTCGGACTCGAAGACCGGGTGGTAGGTGCGCGGCAGCCTGAAGAACCAGAAGATCGAGCCGAAGAAGATCGAGAGCACCGCGATCAGCACGCCGGACTCGAAGGTGATGGGAATGTTCGTCCAGAAGCCGTGCTGGGGACGGCTGCCCACGTTGATCGGGTATGCCCTGCTGTTCAGGTACCATTGCAGGGTGTAGCCGCCGAGCGCGCCCAAGACGCCTCCGGTGAGGGCCACCACCGGCACCTTGCTGCGCTGAATCGCCAAGGCATCGTCGATCCCGTGCAGGGGATAGGGCGAGTACGCATCGAGGCCCTGGACGCCGCCCTCGCGCAGCCTGCGCGCCGCCTCGACGCAGGCGTCGGGCTCGGTGAATTCGCCGAGGACGAAGCGCCTCATGGACGCGCTCCTTCCAGCTCGCTCATTCCGCCCCCGTGAGCCAGCTCATGGTTCAGCTCCTTCAACTCGCTCGTGGCCACGGCCGGAAGGAACTTGAGGAAGATGAGGAAGAGGGTCCCGAAGAAGCAGATGGTCCCGAAGAGGAGCGAGAGATCCACCCAGGTCGGGTAGTACATCGCCCAGTTCGAGGGAATGAAGTCCTGGTGCAGCGAAGTGACGATGATGTTGAAGCGCTCGAACCACATCCCGACGTTCACCAGCACCGCCCCGATCCACAGCGTCCAGACGTTCCGGCGCGCCCACCGGGTCCAGAACATCTGCGGCACGACCACGTTGCAGAACATCTGGGTGAAGTAGGCCCAGGCGTAGGGGCCCCTGGGGCGGGTGACGAAGAAGATGTGCTGCTCGTATTCGTTGCCGCTGTACCAGGCGGCGAAGTGCTCCATCAGATAGCCGTACTCGACGATCAGGCCGGTGAGCAGCATCACCTTGGCCATCGCTTCCAGGTGACGGGCAGTCACGACGTGCTTCAGCCCCATGTAGCGGCGCGCCGGGATGAGCAGCGTCAACACCATGGCGAAGCCCGAGAAGACGGCGCCGGCGACGAAGTACGGCGGGAAGATGGTGGTGTGCCAGCCGGGCAGGATGGAAAGGGCGAAGTCCCAGGACACGATGGTGTGGACCGAGAGCACCAGCGGCGTGGCGAGGCCCGCCAGCAGCAGGTACGCGATCTTGTAGTGGTGCCAGTGCCGCGCGCTGCCGCGCCACCCGAGCGCGAAGATGCCGTAACCGATGCGGGCGCGCCGGCTGGTAGAGCTGTCGCGCAGTGCAGCCAGGTCGGGGATCAGTCCCAGGTACCAGAAGAGCAGCGAAGTGATGAAGTACGTGCTCACCGCGAACACGTCCCACATCAGGGGGCTCTTGAACTGCGGCCAGATCGAATTCGTGCTCGGGTATGGGAACAGCCAGTAGATGGCGAACCACGGGCGCCCGGTGTGCAGCACCGGGAACAACGCCGCCTGCATGACGGCGAAGAGCGTCATAGCCTCGGCGAACCGGTTGATGCTGGTGCGCCACTTCTGCTGGAAGAGGAGCAGGATCGCGCTGATCAGCGTGCCGGCGTGCCCGATCCCGATCCACCAGACGAAATTGATGATCCCGAACGCCCAGCCGACGGGGATGTTGTTGCCCCACAGCCCGATGCCCTTCGCGATGGTCAGCGCGATCGCCGAGAAGAGCACGCCGGTGCCGGCCATGCCGAGCAGCAGCAGCGCGAGCCATCCCCGCTGCGGCGCCTGCCAGACGTAGGCGTTGAGCGACTTGTTCAGCGTGCCGTCGTCCTGGGCCCCCTCGATCAGAGGAAGCGGGAGCAGCCGCGCGTCGAGGACCGCTTCCGCCATCACGCCAGCTCCGGGTTGGGGTTCATGACGCGCGCCAGGTACGCGGTCCGCGGCCGCGTCCCCAGCTCGTGCAGCAGGTCGTAGCGGCGCTCCGCTTCGTGCAGCTTGCGCACCTTCGCGTTCGAGTCGTTGAGATCGCCGAAGACGATGGCTTCGGCGGGGCAGGCCTGCTGGCAGGCCGTGAGCACCTCGCCGTCGCGGATCCGGCGATCCTGCAGGCGGGTGTGGATGCGGGCGCGCTCGATCCGCTGCACGCAATAGGTGCACTTCTCCATGACGCCGCGCGCGCGCACCGTCACGTCCGGGTTGAAGGCCATCTTCTCCGTGTCGGTGTAGTCCGACGTGTACGAGAAGAAGTTGAACCGGCGGACCTTGTACGGGCAGTTGTTCGAGCAGTACCGCGTGCCGACGCACCGGTTGTAGACCATCTCGTTGAGGCCCTCGTCGCTGTGGACGGTCGCGTTGACGGGGCACACGTACTCGCAGGGCGCATATTCGCAGTGCACGCACATCAGCGGCTGGAAGACGACGCCGGGGTTCCCGGTATCGTCGCCGGTGAAGTAGCGGTCGACGCGCAGCCAGTGCATTTCGCGGCTCTTCGCCACCTGCTCCTTGCCGACCATCGGAATGTTGTTCTCGGCGACGCAGGCGATCATGCAGGAGCTGCAGCCGGTGCAGCGCGAGAGATCGATCGCCATGCCCCATCGGTACCCGGCGTAGCTGTCCCCCGGGTATGCGGTCAGGAGCGAGCCCCGGTGCTCGGCCAGCTCCTCGCCGGTCTCCTTCAGTTTCGCCACGGTAGTGGAGGCCGCGATCAGCCGACCCTCCATCGAGTGGTGCTCCTGCGTCTGCGCGATCAGCGCTCTTCCGCCGACTCGCGTGACCGTCAAGCCCGGCGCAAACCAGGGGTGGTCGCTGTGGCGCAAGGTGCTGGTGTCGAATCCCAGATCACGACAGAGCGCTTCGCCCGCTCCGCGGCGCCCGTATCCGAGGGAGACGGTGACGCAGTCCTCGGCATGACCCGGCGCGAGCACGACCGGAGCGTGCGCCGGCGGCCCGCGGAGGCCGAGATCGACGCGCTCACCCTGGCTGAGGCCGAGCTTCTTCGCGGTGTTCGGCGCGATCAGCGCCGCGTTCTCCCAGGTGACCTTCGTCACCGGATCAGGCAGTTCCTGCAGCCAGGAGATGTTGCCGAATCGGCCGTCCCAAACGCGGTAGTCCGGGACGATGTTGATCTCCAGGCCTGGCGCCGACTCCGACGCCGGGACCTGCATCGCCGCGGCGAGGATCTGCTCGTGGCGCACTGCCGGCGATTCAGGGCGTGTCGCCGTGCCCGAGATGAAGCCGTCGGCGAGCCATTTCTCCCAATTGAGCGCGAACTCGCCGGGCCTCTGCGACTGCCAGAGCTCGCGCAGCTGCGTGTACGCCGTGCGATCGCCCTCGCCGAGAAAAGCGGCGAGCGTCTCGGCCTCGCTCACGCCGGCATAGAGCGGCGAGATCAGCGGCTGCACGAAGGTGACGGTCCCGTCGTGCGCCCGCGCGTCGCCCCAGCTCTCCAGCGGATGTAGCGCCGGGAGTACCCAGCCGGCGCGCTCCGCCGTCTCGTCGAGGTACAGCGAGCGGTACACGGAGAAGGGCACCTGCGAAAGCGCCTTTCCGAAATTGAGGTCGGCAGGCGCGCCGTAGACCGGGTTCCACGCGGTGATCACGAGCGTGCCGACGCGGCCGGCGCGCATCTCCTCGCTGAGCTGACGCAGCGAGCGCGGGCCGGCGTCGGTCTCGTGCAGCACCGGGCGCGCGACGGCGGCGCAGGCGCTGACCAAGGCGGTGTTGATCGCGTGCGCCACGGCGTGCAGCACCGGCGGCTGGCGCGCCCCGACGCAGACCAGGGAGCCGCCGGCGGCCTTCACCAGATCCTTCGCCACGGCATCGGCGAACTTCGCGCTCTCCGCTGGCAGCCGGAACCGCTGTTGCAGCGGCGCGTAGCGCGCGAGCGCCGGCACCTGCGCCGCGAGCCGGCCCAGCAACGCGAGCCCGAAGCGATGCACGTCGGTCGGCTTCAGGCGCAGGCGGTGATCGGCGTTCATTCCCGTCACCGTCAGGTTGCTTTCGACGGCGTAGAGCCTCGCCATCGGCCCCTGTTCGGGGTCGCGCTTTGCCGCCCAATCGCCCATCGCGGAAAGCGTCCCCGGCAGGGCCGCGAGAAGGTCCGAGTCCAGCGAAAGCACGACGCGCGCCCGGGAAAGATCGAGGCGCGTCTCGTAAGCGCCGCCGTAGGCGAGCTGCGCTCCGTCGTGGACCTGCTGCAGCGGGATGGCGCTCCAGGAGGAGAACCTGGCGCGCGGATAGAGGTCGGTCAGCCGCTGGCGCAGGTGCGCGATGAGCGGCGAGGAACCGGGCTCCATCAGGAAGCGCAGCCCCTCTCCGCGGGCGTCGCGCACGGCCCGCGCTCTTGCGGCCGCGGCCTGGAGGAAGTCGCGCCAGGATCGATCCTGGCCGCGGTTCTGCACGACCTTCAGGCGTTGCGGGTCGTACAGTCTCAGCAGCTCCGCCTGTTCCAGCGGCCCCACCGCTCCGCGGCTCGAGGGGTGATCGGGATTGCCCTCGATCTTCGTCGGCCGCCCTTCGTTGGCGGTGACCAGCAGGCCGGTGGCGCGGCCGTCGATGGTGGTCGCCGTCGCGTAGTGAAGAGGATTTCCGGGCGTCACTTCCGGCGGCTGTCGCGTGTACGGAAGGATCTTTTCGTCCGGCGGCTTCAGGCATCCACCGAGGGTGGCCAGCGCGGCCGAGGCGCCAAGGAGCTGCAGCACGCTTCGCCGCGAAGTCGCGTCGTCGGGAGGTGCCTCGGGTCGCAGCTCCCGTGAGAGAGCCGGCGCCGCAGCGTGCTCGTCGAGGCCGCGCCAAACCTTCTGCCGCTGGCCGGCAATGGGAAGTGACTTCAGCGATGGCATGTGGTGCAGCTCGTGCGGGTCTCGACGTGGTACTGCTCTTTCAGCTCCCGGCCGATCGCGAGCTGATCGCTCTTCGGCTTGTAGGTCATGCTGGTGACCTGATCGCGCGGTCGCAGATATCTCTCCGGCTGGCGATGGCACTCCAGGCACCACCCCATGGTCAGCGGTTGCGCCTTTTCCACCTGCGCCATCTCGTCGACGCGGCCATGGCAGGTGACGCAACCGACACCCTGCTTCACGTGGATGGAATGGTTGAAGTAGACGAAGTGCGGCAGCTTGTTGACCTTGTTCCAGACGATGGGCCGGTCGGCGAAATAGCTCTCGCGGACCGGCGCTAGCTTGGGGCTCTTGTTCCAGATCTGCTCGTGGCAGTTCAGGCAGAGCGAGGTCGGCGGCACGCCGGCTGCAGGCGACTTCTCCACCAGGTAATGGCAGTAGCGGCAGTCGATGCCTTCATCGCCGACGTGGTGGCGATGGTCGAACTGCACCGGCTGGTCCACCGGATCCTGTTGCTGCGTATAGAACGGCGTCCGTACGTAGATCATCGGGCCTGCAATCAACCCGCCGCCGAATAGCAGCGCGAGGGCGAACAGCGCGATCCGGAACGCGGTGTTCGAAGAGGGCTTGAACAGAGAGCTCATTCCGTTCTCACGGGGTCCGGACTGCCCAGGCTTTTGGTAGCCGAAAAATTTTCGCGGAAGCGGATGCAGAATGCCGCAGCGACCGAACGTCGCACTCCCTCAGTCGCCTGCGAGCGCGCGAGGGTGTGAGGATGCTGCCCATTGATCCACCGAGTTGGCAAGCGCCGACTCGGCACGTGTCCTGTGCGCGTCAGGTAACTACCCTGACACGGAGGCTCGTATGGCAAAGACGGTGGGCGATTTTCTCTACCAGCGGCTGCGCGCGTGGGGAGTGCAGCGGGTCTTTGGCTATCCCGGGGACGGGATCAACGGGATCATGGCCGCGTTCGAGCACGCGGGCGACGAGCGACCGCGGTTCATCCAGGCGCGTCACGAGGAACTGGCCGCATTCATGGCCGGCGCCCATGCAAAGTTTACCGGCGAACCCGGAGTATGCCTCGCGACCTCGGGACCCGGCGCGATCCACCTGCTCAACGGCCTTTACGACGCCGCGATGGATCACCAGCCGGTGGTGGCCATCGTCGGGCAGTCCGCGACCACGGCGCTCGGCGGCGAATACCAGCAGGAGGTCGACCTCCAGAACCTGTTCAAGGACGTGGCGCACAACTACGTGACGACGGTGACGGCACCCTCGTCGGTCCGTCACGCGATCGATCGCGCCTTCCGCATTGCAATCTCCGAGAAGTGCGTCACCTGCGTCATCGTTCCGAAGGACTTGCAGGAGGAGAAGGCGGTCGAGCAGCAGGAACACGCGCACAACACCATCCACTCCAGCGTCGGCTACACGGCGCCCCGCATCGTTCCCCGCGACGAAGACCTGAAGCGCGCCGCGGAGGTGCTCAATGCCGGGCAGAAGGTGGCGATGCTCGTCGGCGCCGGCTGCATGCGTGCGGCGGCCGAGGTGGTGCAGGTGGCGGACGTGCTCGGCGCGGGCATTGCCAAGGCGCTATTGGGAAAGGCCGTCCTTCCCGACGATACCCCCGGGTGCACCGGAAGCATTGGTCTGCTCGGCACCAAGGCGTCGTGGAAGATGATGAGCGAGTGCGACACGCTGCTGATGGTGGGCTCGTCGTTCCCCTACTCGGAGTTCCTCCCGAAGGAGGGTCAGGCTCGCGGCGTGCAGATCGATCTGAAGGGCCGCATGCTCGGGATCCGCTATCCGATGGAGGTGAACCTGCACGGCGACGCGGCGGAGACCCTGCGGGCGCTCCTTCCGTATCTGAAGCGGAAGGTGAATCGCGGCTGGCGCCAGCAGATCGAGGGCAGCATGCGCGAATGGCGGCAGATCCTCGAGGCGCACGCTGCCGTGGAGGCGAAGCCGATCAACCCGGCGTTCGTGTACCGCGAGTTGAACAAGCGCCTCCCGGAGCGCGCGATCTTCACCGCCGACTCCGGCAGCTCGGCTACCTGGTACGCGCGGTATCTCGATTTCCGGGCGGGAATGATGGGCTCGCTCTCGGGCAATCTGGCGACCATGGGCCCGGCGATGCCCTATGCCGTGGCGGCGAAGTTTGCTTACCCGGACCGGCCGGTCTTCGCGCTCGTCGGCGACGGCGCGATGCAGATGAACGGCAACAACGTCCTCGTCACCGTCAAGAAGTACTGGAGGGAGTGGAAGGACCCGCGCTTCGTCGTGCTCGTCCTCAACAACCGCGATCTCAACATGGTCACCTGGGAGCTGCGAGCGCAGGCCGGCGAGCCCAAGTTCGAAGGGTCGCAAGAGATCCCGGACTTTCCCTACGCGGGGTACGCCGAATCTCTCGGCTTGCTCGGTCTTCGCGTCGACCGGCCCGAGGACGTCGGACGGACCTGGGATGCCGCCCTGGCGGCGGACCGGCCGGTGCTGGTGGAAGCGCTCGTGGATCCGGAATTTCCCATGATGCCGCCGCACGTCACGCTCGAGGAAGCGAAGGCGTACGCGAAGGCGGTTCTCAAGGGGGATCCCGACAAGCGGCACATGATCGGCGAGACGATCAAAGCGGCGGTGGCCGGCGTCTTCAAGAAAGACGGCGAGAAAGGCGGATAACCGTTGGCGGAGATCGGCGAAATCCAGGTCTCCGCTTACGACGTTCCGACGGAGAGCCAGCCGGAGTCGGATGGCACCGCCATCTGGAGCAAGACCACGCTGGTCGTGGTGGAGGTTCAAGCGGGAGCCTGGCGCGGGCTCGGATACACGTACGCGGATGCCGGCGCGGCGCGCCTCCTCCGCGACGTGGTCGCCCCGGCGGTGCGCGGGCTCCATCCGTTCGATACGCGCCGAATCTACGAGGCAGCGTGCGCGTCCGTCCGCAACCACGGCCGCTCCGGCGCCGGAGCGATGGCGATCTCGGCACTGGATGTCGCCGCCTGGGACCTCAAGGCGAAGATGCTCGGCGTTCCGGTCGCGAAGCTGCTCGGGACGGTGCGCTCCGAGGTTCCGGCCTACGGCAGCGGAGGGTTCACCTCGTATCCGGAATCCCGGCTCGCTGACCAGCTCTCGCGATGGGCCGACGAAGGGTTCCGCTTCGTGAAGATGAAGGTGGGCCGCGAGCCGGATCGCGACCTGCAGCGCGTGCGGACGGCGCGCAAGGCGATTGGGCGGGGACGCGGGCTGTTCGTCGACGCAAACGGCGCGTACTCGCGCAAACAGGCGCTCCGGTTTGCGCGCGACTTCGCCGAAGAGGGCGTGAGCTGGTTCGAGGAGCCCGTGGTGAAGACCGATCTCCAGGGGCTGCGGCTCGTCCGTGACGCGGCACCGATGGAGGTCACGGGCGGGGAGTACGCATGGGAGCCGCACGACTTCCGCGAGCTGCTGCCCGTGCTCGACGTGGTCCAGGCGGACGTGACCCGCTGCGGTGGGTTCACCGGATTTCTCGACGCGCACGCGCTGGTGCGCGCCCATGAATTGCCGATGTCCACGCATTGCGCACCGGCGCTGCACGTGGCTCTTGGATGCGCGCTTCCGGGCGTGCGGCACCTCGAATGGTTCTTCGACCACCAGAGAATCGAGCGGATGCTCTTCGACGGCGCGCCGACCCCGGTTCACGGCTTGCTGCGGCCGGATCTCTCGCGTCCGGGGCTGGGACTCGTGTTCAAGGTTCAGGACGCCGCGCAGTTCGGTGTGCAGCTTTAGTTTGGGGTCAAACGAAGATGCCCAGCCTTCAGACCTTGGTCCGTCTACGACCGCGCTCCCTGGAGTCGCGAGCCGAGGTGGACGTCCGCGCCCTGGAACGCAAGCTGCGACAGCGCACGTCCGGTGAAGTGCGATTCGACGCCGGAAGCCGCGCGCTGTATGCCACCGACGCTTCGAACTACCGGCAGGTGCCCATCGGCGTCGTGCTGCCGCGCACGGCGCGGGACGTGATCGAGGCCGTGGCGTGCGCCCGCGATGCCGGGGCGCCGATCGTGGCGCGCGGCGGCGGCACTTCGCTCGCCGGCCAGTGCTGCAACGTCGCGCTGGTGATCGATACTTCGAAGTACCTGGACCGCATCCTCTGGCTCGACCCCTCGCGACGCCGGGCCCGCGTGCAGCCCGGCGTGATCCTCGATCGCCTGCGGGAACGCGCCGAGGCGCACCACCTGACCTTCGCTCCCGATCCGGCCACGCACAATCACTGCACCCTTGGAGGGATGATCGGGAACAACTCTTGCGGCGTGCACTCGGTGATGGGCGGCGTGACCAGCGACAACGTCGTGGAGCTGGACGTGCTTCTCTACGACGGCACGCGCCTGACCGTCGGACCGACCACTCCGGACGAGCTCGAGCAGATCTGCGCCGGCGACGGCAGGCGCGGAGAGATCTACCGGCAGCTCCGCGCGCTGCGCGACCGCCACTCTGCGAGCATTCGCAGCCGCTTCCCGATGATCCCGAGGCGCGTCTCCGGCTACGACCTGCCGCAGCTTCTGCCCGAGCGCGGGTTCAACGTTGCCCGTGCCCTGGTCGGGACCGAAGGGACCTGCGCCCTGGTGCTCGCGGCGACGGTGCGGCTCGTCCATAGTCCGCCGTGCCGATCGCTGCTGGTGCTCGGGTACGAGGACGTTTATCACGCCGCCGATCACATCCCGGAGGTGATGGAGGCGGAGCCGATCGGGTGTGAGGGCATCGACGAGCTGCTCGTGCAGCAGATGAAGTGGAAGGGCATCCACCCCGATGACGTGAAGCTGCTGCCCGAAGGACGGGGCTGGCTGATGGTCGAGTTCGGCGGCGAGACCCGGGAAGAGGCGGACGCGAAGGCGCGCAAGCTGATGGACCGGCTCCGCGGCGGCCCCTCGATGAAGCTGTTCGATACCAAGTCGGAGGAGAAGCACCTCTGGAGGGTGCGGGAGGCGGGGCTCGGGGCGACGGCGCGGAAGGAGAACGGAAAGGAGAACTGGGAGGGATGGGAGGATTCATCGGTCCCACCGGCACGTCTGGGGGAGTACCTGCGCAGACTGCGCAAGCTGTTCGACGATTACGGATACGATGGCGCTCTCTACGGCCACTTCGGACAGGGTTGCGTCCACACCCGCATCGACTTCGATCTCAGGACCGCGGACGGAATCGCGAAGTATCGCCGCTTCATTTCGGATGCCGTCGACCTGGTGGTTGCGCATGGAGGATCGATCTCCGGCGAGCACGGCGACGGCCAAAGCAAGGCGGAGTTCCTTCCCAGGATGTACGGCCCCGAACTGGTGGATGCATTCGAGGAGTTCAAGCGCATCTGGGACCCGGACTGGAAGCTGAATCCGGGCAAGGTGGTGCGTCCCAACCGGATCGACGACGATCTCCGGATCGGCGCGCACTACCGCCCTCCGACGCCGCGCACGCACTTTCACTACCAGGAGGATGACTACAGCTTCGCGAAGGCGAGCGCCCGGTGCGTAGGAATCGGCGAGTGCCGCAAGACCGACGCGGGCACCATGTGCCCGAGCTACATGGTAACGATGGAGGAGATGCACTCGACGCGGGGGAGGGCGCATCTCTTGTTCGAGATGCTCCAAGGGAACCCGCTGCGCGGAGGCTGGCGGGATCCGGCGGTGAAAGAGGCGCTGGATCTCTGCCTGGCGTGCAAGGGCTGCAAAGGCGAGTGCCCCGTCAACGTGGACATCGCGACGTACAAGGCGGAGTTCCTTGCGCACTACTATGCTGGCCGCCTGCGCCCCCGCAGCGCGTATGCGATGGGGCTGATCCATTGGTGGTCGCGCATCGCCTCCCGCGTGCCCTCGGTGGCCAACGCGATCTCGCGCACTCCCGTCTTCAAGTGGGCCGGCGGCGTCGCGCTGTCGCGCGAGGTTCCGAAGTTCGCACCGCAGACGTTCCGTTCGTGGTTCGAAGCGCGGCCCCGTGTCGGCGGCGCGGGCGAGCGCGTCCTGCTTTGGGCAGACACCTTCAACAACTTCTTCCATCCGGAAGTGGCGCAGGCCGCGGTCGAGGTGCTCGAGGACGCGGGCTTCCAGGTCCTCATCCAGGCGGAGCGACTCTGCTGCGGCAGGCCACTCTACGATTACGGAATGCTCGATCTGGCGAAGCGCAAGCTGCGCCAGATCCTCGACGACCTGCACGACGAGATCGAGCGCGGGACGCCGGTGGTCGGCCTGGAGCCGAGCTGCGTCTCGGTGCTCCGCGACGAGCTCCTCGGCCTCTTCCCGCACGACACCGACGCGCAGCGGCTCGCACAGCAGACGCACACGCTCGCGGGTTTCTTGCGGGCGCGGGCGCCGCACTGGCGGCCTCCGCCGCTGCGCCAGCGCGCGCTCGTCCACGGACATTGCCACCACAAGGCCGTGCTCCGCTGGGAGAAGGAGCAGGAGCTGATCCGGGCGGTGCTGCCGGATTGCGAGGTGGTCGACTCCGGGTGCTGCGGGATGGCGGGCTCGTTCGGTTACGAAGCGGACAAGTACGACGTGTCGATGCGCATCGGCGAGCGCCGTCTGCTTCCCAGGGTCCGCGAGGTGGACGACGAGACGCTGATCGTCTCCGACGGCTTCAGCTGCCACGGCCAGATCTCGACGACCGGCAAGCGGCCGCTACACATCGCGCAGGCGCTGCAGATGGCGGTCCGGCAGCGGAAACGCGAGCCCCGCGCATCGCGGATCGCCACGCGACGGGTACGCAGGAGGCGCGTCCTGCTGCGGCTCGCGCTCTTCGGAGCCGCCGCCTTCGCGGTGGCTGCTGTACGCATGCGCCGACGCGCGGGTTGATCCAGGTACGATCCGGAGGGATGCTGGGTTCGTTCATGCTCCCCGGGCGAGCGACAGCCGAAGGCACGGCGCGGTTCCGCGAGGACGCGGATTCGGCGTCAGGGCACTTCCGCGAAGCGGAAGGGCTGTCGGTGTCGTCGCTGGGTATCGGCACGTATCTGGGCCGCGACGACGCGAAGACCGACGCGCTCTACGCCGCCTCCGTCCGCCGCTCGATCCAGCTCGGCCTCAATGTCGTCGACACGGCGATCAACTATCGCAACCAGCGCAGCGAGCGCGCAGTCGGGGCGGCCCTGCGCGAGAGTGGGCAGCAGCGCGACGGGGTCGTGCTCTGCACCAAGGGCGGCTACCTCGCCTTCGACGGCGGGCGCCCGCACGATGCGCGTGCGTACGTCGAGGAGACGTTCCTCCGCAGCGGCATTCTGGAGGCTGACGACATCGTCGCCGGCTGCCACTCGCTGGCGCCACGTTTTCTCCAGGACCAGATCGACCGCAGCCGCCGCAACCTCGGTGTCGAATGCATCGACGTCTACTACCTGCACAATCCCGAGACGCAGCTCGGCGAAGTGCCTCGCCCCGAATTCCTGCGCCGGCTCCGCGTTGCATTCCAGGCGCTGGAGCGCGCGTGTGCCGACGGGCGCATCGGCTGGTACGGGACCGCGACCTGGAATGGCTACCGGGTCGAATCCGACGACGAGGAGCACCTCTCGCTCGCGGAAGTCCTCGCCGCCGCCCGCGACGTCGCCGGCGATCGGCACCGCTTCCGCGCCGTCCAGCTACCGTTCAACGTCGAAATGGACGAGGCCGCCACCTTGCGCAACCAGGACGGCTCGACCTTCCTCGAGGCCGCGCAGGCATCGCGGCTGATGGTGTTCGCTTCCGCGAGCGTGCTGCAAGGGCGGCTCACGCACGAGCTTCCCCAGGCGGTCCGCGATGCGCTGGCGGGCGTGGAAACGGACGCGCAGCGGGCCCTGCAGTTCGCCCGCAGCACGAAGGGGATCACCTGCGCGCTGGTCGGGATGAAAACGCCGGCTCATGTGGACGAGAACGCGGCGCTGGCAGGCGTCGAGCCGCTTTCGCTGTAGGAGGTGGAATGCTGGGGAGCCGCACGTCCGAAGAGTGAGCTTCGACCCGAGCCGGAATAGACGGCGTCTTCACGGTGAACATGCGCGCACGGCGCAGGAGCGAGAGCGTGCCCGTCACTGGAGCAAGCAGCCATCCCGCGAGCGCCCCGACCTTTCTCCGACGTCCACGCTTTCAAACTGCTGCGTGGACGTTCAGCGAGCACACTCAGTTGGGCATCGCGCGGAGGGGCGTGACCCGTCCCTGGGACAAGGCGGAATGCACCGGGCGCTCCTGCTTCACCACCGGCGGCCTGCGCGGTGCGGTCGCGGCATTGAACGACGCGAAGTCGGCCATCGCCATCGCCGCCATCACCACCCAGAGAATCGCGAGCGCGATCGGGAACCAGCTCTTCAACAGCCGCATGGCATCTCCTTCTGCGTGCCCTTCGTGAGGTCCTACGCAGCAGGAGTGTCCGCATTTCAGGCGTGGTTTCAGGCCGAAAGGGGGATCATTTCGCGCAACAGTGCGAGGGCGGCGGGGAACATCCGCTCCGCCCACACATCGTAGCCGAGGGCGCTGGGGTGGAAACCGTCCGGCGAGAAGAGCTCCGGGTGCCCGGGGAGGGCGTGGCGGCTCCAGTCGTACAGATCGACCAGCGACAATTTGTGCCGCGCCGCCGTGGCCGTGACGTGCTCGTTGAACAGCTCGATGCGGCGCTCGTAGAACGAACGCTCCACCATCCGCGCCACCGCAGGCGAAAGCGCAAGATCCGGCATGTTCGCGATGACGATGGGGGCGGCAAGCTTCCGCAACGGCACTACAATCTCTTCCAGGTTCACCGCGAAGGCATCGTCGGGACGCTGCAGGCCTACATCGTTGATCCCGATCCCGATGGTCACCAGGCGGGGCCGGGTACGCAGCGCGCGCGGCAGTTGGATCTCGATCACGTCGGAGGTCGTGGCGCCGCTGCCGCCGAGGTTGACGAGCTTCAGCGTCGGAAACGCTCCGCGGAGCTTCGCCGCGAGTCGTTCCGGATAGCCGCCGCCGCTCGGCGCGCCGATCCCGACCGCCGTGGAGTCGCCGAGCGCCAGATAGAGGAGTTCCGCCGGCACTGCGACAATGTAGGCATCGCGCAGTCTTGCCGGGCGGGTGCGACCGCCGCCTACCCTGGCCAACAAACAGGCGAATTTGCACCCCGATGCTAAGCTGGCAGGCGTCGATGATCTCAGGGAAGGACCTCCTCAACCAGTTCAAGGCTGCGTCGTGGAGGGCCCCCGACGAGGTGGAGCGATTCGTCGCGGAAGCGGAAGCGCCGCAGACCGCGGAGCTCCTGAAACTGCTGGACATCGTCACGGGAAAAGCGCCGGACGCGAGCGTGCAGCGCGCGCGGCTGACGGTGTTCGCGCGCTTGATCGACAAGAACCCGGACAAGGCGCTCTGCGCGCCGTTCGTGAAGGCGCTGAAGTCGGCGGAGCCGGCGCTGCGAACCACGCTCGCCGCGCTGCTGCCCAAGGTGAACAGCGCGACCGAGCACGCGGTGCTGGTCGACTACCTGCGCTCGTCCGATAGCGGGCTGCGCGCCACCGTCGCGCGTACCCTGCAGCAGCTCGGCGGCAGCCGCGCGCTGTTCGATCTGCTCGGCCGCGCGGTGGCCGAGGCGGGTTTCGCAGGCCGCATCGAAGCGATGGACGTCCTGGTAGGCTTCGCCAAGCAACAGGCGATCCCCGCCCTGCAAGCGGCGCTCATCTCCGGCTCGGCGGCGGAAAAGGTACACGCGCTCAAGCACCTCGGCAACGCCGCGGTGATGGGCAAGGACCCTGCCGCTGCCCTCAAGGCCATCGCGCCGCTGCTCGACGCGCAGAAGGAGCAGGAGGCGGTCGTCGTCCAGGCCGTCCTCGCCTTCTCGGCCCTCGCCACTGAGGATGACTGGTTCGAGTACGTGGGCATCTTCCTCGACTCCGACACGGTGGGAATGGTCAAGGCGGCGGTCGACGGACTGCGCCGCTTCAGCTCCGCCCGCGTGATGGCCGCGCTGGAGCGGAAGATGCGCGCCGGCCCGCGCGTCATCCGCCTCGCGGTGCTCGGAGCGCTGGAGGCCATCGGCACCGACGCCGTGCTGCCGCCGCTGGTCGACGCCCTCGCCCACAACCAGATCCCGGTGCGAAACCGCGCCGCCGAAGTTCTCAAGCAGCTCTCGATGGAGGGCAAGCTCGACGTCTCGCGGACGGTGATCTGGCTGCTGCGCAGCCGCGACGTCAACGTACGCCGGATGGCGACGGAGATCATCCGCACAGTCGCCGATCCCGATCAACAGCTCTGGCCAAAGCTGATGGGCGTGCTGCGGGACGAGGACTGGTGGGTGCGCGAGCGCGTCATGGACGCGCTGATCGAACTCGGCGGCGTTCGCCTCACGGCCCACGTCGTGTCCCTGCTCACGGATGCCAGCGACGTGATCCGGCGCTTCGCGGTCAGCGTGCTCGGCCGGATCAAGGATCCCAAGGCTTTGCGCTCGCTGGTGCAGATGGCCACCGAGGATACCGATTGGTGGGTGAAGGAGACCGCCATCGAGTCGGTGGCTGCGATCAACGACGCGCGCACGGTCCCGCACCTCCTGCACATCATGGCTGCAGATGCCGACGTGCAGCCGGTGTGCATCCAGGCGCTGATCGACATGGGCGTGAAGACAGCAAGCCCGCAGGTTGCGTCCCTCTGCGCATCGGAAAGCGCGGACGTGCGGTACCTGGTGGTGAAGTATCTCGACAAGTTCGATGCCAGCGATCAGTCGGGGGCGGTGGCGAAACTGAACGACGATCCGCATCCCAAAGTGCGCTCAGCGGCGCGCGATCTGATCACCCGCTGGCGGATCACTGCCCAAGGGAAGCCAGCGCACGCGGTCCCGCTGCTCGACCGGCTCCTCCTTCAGCTCGCACAGGCCGAGGGCGACGACCTGATCATCGCTTCCGGCAAGCCCGTGTTCATGAAGAAGGTCGGACGCGTCAACGCCGTGAACGCGACGCCGCTGGAAGAAGAGCAGGTCAAGGCGCTGCTTTTGCCGCATCTCTCCACCGACCAGCTGATGGCGCTGCAGGCGATGCAGGACGTCGACTACTCGCACGAGGTGAAGAGCGAGGGGCTACGGTTTCGCGCCAACATCTTCTACCAGCTGGGAGGCCTCTCCGGCGTCTTCCGGCGCATCCGCGGGACGCTGCCGCAGTTCGAGAAGCTCGGCCTGCCGCCGCTGGTCCGTACCTTCGGCGACCTCAAGAACGGGCTGGTGTTGGTGGGCGGGCCGACGGGCTCGGGCAAGTCGACCACGCTCGCCGCGCTGATCGATTACATCAACCGGACCGCGTCGCGGCACATCATCGCGCTCGAGGATCCCATCGAGGTGATCCACAAGCGCAAGGAGAGTCTCGTCAACCAGCGCGAGGTCGGCAGTCATACCCGCACCTTCGCCGCCGCCCTGCGATCGACGCTGCGCGAGGACCCGAACGTCATCCTGGTCGGCGAGATGCGCGACCTGCCGACCATCGAGTTCACCGTGGTCGCGGCGGAAACGGGCCACCTGGTGTTCGGGACCGTGCACACGGTTTCCGCCGCCACCACCGTCGACCGCATCGTCAGCGCGTTTCCCCCGGGACAACAGCAGCAGGTGCGCTCGACGCTCGCCGACTCCCTGCGCGCCGTGGTCTGCCAGTATCTCATGAAGGAGAAAACCGGCCCGGGTCGCGTGCTCGCCGTGGAGCTGCTGGTGAACAACGAAGCCGTCTCCAACCTGATCCGGAAAGGAAAGGCCTTCCAGCTTCCCTCGGTGATCTCCACCTCTCGCGAGCAGGGCATGCAGCTGATGGATTCCGACCTGATGCGTTTGGTGAAGGAGAACCGGATCAGCGCCGCCGACGCGTACGTGAAGGCGCTGAGCAAGAAGGATTTCGAGCCGCTGCTGGATGCGGAGGAAAAGCTCGCGCAGCAGAAGCGCATTCCGATTTTCAAGCCGTCGGCAGCCATCCCCACGCGGCCGCAACCGATCGCCGCAGTCCGTACGGCACCGGCAACGAGGAAGGAATAGATGGCCCGGATCGACTCCTTCCTGCGACTGGTGGCGGAGCAGGGCGCGAGCGACCTGCATTTCCATGCCGGCAACGTGCCAATCATCCGGTACGAGGGCGCGCTGATGCCGCTTCCATTCCGCGTGCTCTCGGAGGTGGAGACCAGCCGGTTCCTGCTCGAGCTTCTTGCCGAAGACCAGCGCGCCGAGTTCGAGAAGACGCAGGAAGCGGACCTCGTCTACGCGATCGAGGGCGTAGCGCGGTTCCGGGTGAACATCTTCGTGCAGTCGCAGGGGCTGGGCGCCGTGTTCCGCGTGATCCCCAACAAGGTCCCCACGCTGCAGGACCTGCGGCTGCCCCCGGCGGTCAAGAAGCTCACCCTGCTGGCCAACGGGTTGGTGCTGGTCACCGGCCCCACCGGATCGGGGAAGAGCACCACGCTGGCGGCGATGGTGGACGAGATCAACAAGTCGTCGCAGCGCCACGTGATCAGCATCGAGGATCCGATCGAGTTCCTCCACCAGCCCATCAAGGGCGCCATCACGCAGCGGCAAGTGGGAAAGCACGCCGAGTCGTTCTCCAGCGCCCTGCGGTCGGCGCTGCGCGAGAGTCCCGACGTGCTGGTGGTCGGCGAGATGCGCGATCTGGAGACCATCCACCTCGCCATCGCCGCGGCCGAGACGGGCGTGCTGGTGATCGGAACGCTGCATTCGAACAGCGCCGCGAAGGCGATCGACCGCATCATCGACGTGATCCCGGAGGAGAGCCGCGACCAGGTGCGCAGCACGCTCTCCGTGCTCTTGCGCGGCGTGATCTCGCAGCACCTCGCCAAGCACGCCAGCGGAGAGGGGCGCGTGGCGGTGATGGAGGTGCTGCTGCAGAGCTACGCGGTCGCCAACCTGATCCGCGAAAACAAGATCTTCCAGATCGACGGCTATCTCGACAGCGCCTCCAACGACGGCAGCGGGATGCAGAGCCTCGACGCCAGCCTGTTCAGGCTGCTCAAGCAGGGCGACATCACCGTCGAGGAGGCGATCAAGCTCGCGAATCTACCCGAGTCGCTCAAGCGCCTGGCGGCGGAAATGCAGGAGGAGTGATGGATGCCAAGGCCCGCGAGAAGGCGCTGGATCGAGCGCGGGGCCTGGAGAAGGCCGGGCAAGGCGACGCCGCCGCGAGACTCTTCCGCGACGTGGGCGCGGTGGAGGAAGCGGCGCGCGTGCTCGGCTCGCTGCGGCGGCCGCGCGACGCCGGGCAGCTCTTGCTGGAGAGCCTGGGAGTGCAACCGGGGCAGGTCGGACGGCTCGATTCTGCGGGAAGGAAGCGCGCCCTGATGGCAGCCATCTTCTTCGGGCGCGCGAGGGAGAACCAGACCGCAGTGCAGATGTTCATGGCCCTCGGCGAGCAGCAGCGCGCGGTGGAGGTCCTGCAGAAAGCCGGCGATTCGGTAGGCGCTGCGAAGCTGTCCTCGATGAAGCCGGGGCAGTTCGAGACCGGGCCGCTGCTGGCGCCGTCGAAGGCCACCGCCGTGGGCGGGCAGGCCGTCTCGATGGTCTCGGCGCAAAAGCTCGAGCAGCAGGGCAAGCACGAAGCTGCCCTGCAATCGTACGTGCAGCTGAAGCGCTTCGCGGACGCAGCCCGCATGGCGAAAGTGCTGGGGCGGAAGGCCGACGCGGCCCAACTCTACGCCGACGCGGGGGCGCCGTTCGAGGCCGCGCAGGCCTACCTCGAGCTCGGGGATACCGGAAAGGCGCTGGAGAACCTCTGCCGCGTACCCGCCGAAGACGCGCAGTACCGCGTGGCGGCGGCCATCGCGGTGCGCCTGGCTACGAACCTCAACGTGCTCGATTTCCGCTTCGAGCACTTCGTCGGCCCGTACGTGCGCAGTGGGCCGCGCGACGCCGCGGAGCTGCAGGTCTTCGACCTGCTCGCGGCGCTGTACGACTCGCATGGGTTTCCCGAGAACGCCCGCGAAGCGTTGCAGAAGCTGCTCGCAGCGCAGCCCGCGCATCCGGGCGCGCGCGAGCGCCTGGGCCGCGTCGAAGAGCAGCTCCGGCCTTCGGCGATGGTCGCGCGCCAGGTCCTCTCCAACGCGGACCTCCACAAGAAGCGCATGCCGTCGTTGCCGGACCTGGGCGATCTGCCGGATTTGCCCGGCGGCGGCTCGGCCACGGTTCTTCGCACCGATCCCGGGTTGTTGAAGAAGGTGAGCAGGTCGCCGGAAACCACGCCGCCGGAATTGCTCGCGGAAGCCGAAGTCGTGGTCGGACAACCCGTCTCTTCCGAGGAGAAGTTCGAAGTCGGCGCGACCGTGGCCGGCCGCTATCGCCTCGAGGCGAAGATCGGCCAGGGTGGCATGGCGACCGTCTTCCGCGCGTTCGATCTGGAGCTGGAGGAAAACGTCGCGCTCAAGGTCTTCAACCTGGAGCAGGCGTCGGAGGTGCTCGTGGCGCGGTTCAAGCAGGAGCTGAAGCTCTCGCGCCAGCTCATCCACCCGAACATCATCCGGCTGTACGACATCGGCGCGCACAACGGACATCGGTACATCAGCATGGAGCTGCTGGTGGGCAAGAGCCTCAAGGACTGCATGCGCCAGCCCATCGAGTTCCGCACCGCGCTCGGGTACCTGCTGCAGGCGTGCCACGGCCTGCAGGCGGCGCACGACGCGGGCGTCATCCACCGCGACGTAAAGCCGGACAACTTCTTCGTTACCGAGGACGGTATCCTCAAAGTGATGGACTTCGGCATCGCCAAGCAGTACGCCACGCCGGGTGTGACGGTGGCCGGGGCCATCGCTGGAACTCCGCTCTACATGTCGCCGGAACAGATCGGAAACTTCAGCACCGTGACGCACCTGACCGACATCTACGCGCTGGGCGTCTGCGCCTACGAGATGTTCACCGGGCAGGTGCCGTTCTTCCACGAGGAGCTGGTGCCGATCCTGATGATGCACGTGAACAACCGACCGGTGCCGCCGCGGGAAAAGAACCCGCACGTGCCAGCCGAGCTGGACGCGATCATCGTCCGGCTGCTCGCCAAGGACCCCAGGCAGCGGTACCAGAGTTGCCGCGAGCTGGCGCAGGAGCTGGGCGCGATTCGCGACGCGTACGCATGATCGGCGTTGCGCTCGCGCTCGCGGTGGGCGCATCGGACAAGGTCGACGTGCGACCCGCGGCGGATCTCACCGTCGCCGGAGTGGCCCTCGTCGGATGGATCGTTCCGGAGCTCTCGCGGAACCAGCTCGTGCCGGCCCACTGCCGGCTCTGCGACGGCGCCGACAATACCGGCCTTCCCGGGACGGGGTCGCGCGGCTCGCTGAACGGCGTCGACGCCTGGTTTCACGACGCCATGACGGGATGGGTTTTGTCGCGGTCGACGGCGGGCGTCGCCAGCGACGTCGTCGCGTACCTTCTCGTGCCGGCTGCGGCGATTGCCGGCGCCTGGACCACGACGGGGCCGCACGCAAGCGACGGGGCCGATTGGCGTGCCGTGTCCATTGTCATGGAGTCGGCTCTCCTCTCCGGCGCCCTCGCGGAGGGTGTGAAGTTCATCGCCGCGCGCAAGCGGCCATACGTGCGCTACGGCACCGGCGAAGCGGAGGGAACGTACGGCGTGACCGACGTGGGCAGCCACCTCGGCTTTCCCTCAGGCCATACCGCGTGGGTGACGTCGCTCGGCGTCGCCCTGGCGACCACCGCGACCATTGAGGAATCCGCCGCGGCTCCGTGGCTCTGGGCCGGCGCCGCCGTCGGCTCAGTGACGACCTCGGCGCTGCGCATGATCGCTGAGAAGCACTACTTCACCGACGTGGCGGCCGGCGCCGCCATCGGGGCGGCCTGCGGCGTCGTCGTGCCGCTTCTCCACCGGCGCGGCGGGCCGTTGTCCAGCGGCTCGCTGTCGGTTGCCGCGCAGGGGCCCTCGTTTGCGCTGACCGGCCGTTTCTAAGGCGGTAGATTCCCGCGCATGACCCATCCGCTCGCCGGAAAGCCGGCCCCGCGCGAATTGTTGATCGATGTCGAGCGGCTGCGCCGGCTCTATTACGAAGAGAAGCCCGATCCCGCGGATCCGCAGCAGCGCGTGGCGTTCGGGACCAGCGGCCACCGCGGTACCGCACTGAAGCGTGCGTTCAACGAGGCGCACATCCTCGCCGTGACCCAGGCCGTCTGCGAGTACCGCAAGGCCCAGGGGACGAGCGGCCCGCTTTATCTCGGCAAGGACACGCACGCGCTCTCGGATCCGGCGCAGGACACTGCCCTGTCGGTTCTCGCGGCCAACGACGTGCACGTCCTCTGGTCGCGCCGCGCCACGCCCACGCCGGTGATCTCGCACGCGATCCTCACGTACAACCGCGGGCTCTCGCGCGGGTTCGCGGACGGGATCGTGATCACGCCGTCGCACAATCCGCCCGAGGATGGTGGCATCAAGTACAACCCGCCGAGCGGCGGACCGGCCGACACCGCGGCGACGGGATGGATCGAGAACCGCGCGAACGACCTCTTGCGGAACCCGGACTCGATCGGACGCGCGGTGCGGCCCGGGATGCTTGAGGAGCACGATTTCATCACACCTTACGTGCGCGATCTGGGCAACGTCGTCGATCTGGAGCCCGTGCGCGGGTTGCGGCTGGGAGTCGATCCGCTCGGCGGATCGAACCTCGATTACTGGGATCCGATCGCGTCGGAGTACGGCCTCGACATCACCGTGGTGAACCGGACGGTCGATCCGACGTTCGGGTTCATGACGGTCGATCACGACGGCAAGATCCGGATGGACTGCTCGTCGCCCTACGCAATGGCGAAGCTGGTGGGGCTCAAGGATCAGTACCAGCTCGCCTTCGGCAACGACACGGACTCCGACCGGCACGGGATCGTCACGCCCGGCGCCGGGCTGATGAACCCCAATCACTATCTCGCGGTCGCGATCCAGTACTTGTTCACGAACCGGACCTGGCCGGCTCGCGCGGCAGTGGGGAAGACGCTCGTGTCTTCCGCGCTGATCGATCGTGTGGCGCGGAAGATCGGGCGGACGCTGCGCGAGGTGCCGGTCGGGTTCAAATGGTTCGTCGACGGGCTCCTCGACGGGTCGCTGGGCTTCGGCGGAGAAGAGAGCGCCGGCGCGTCATTCCTCCGCCTTGACGGGAGCGTGTGGGCCACGGACAAGGACGGGATCATCATGGACTTGCTCGCGGCCGAGATCCTCGGACGCACCGGCAAGGATCCTGGCGTGCTCTATCAGAAGATCTCCGCCGAGCTCGGACGCCCGGTGTACACGCGCATCGATGCGCCCGCGACACCGGCACAGAAGGCGGCGCTGAAGAAGCTCTCCGCCGACGTAGTCCGCGCCGGCACGCTCGCTGGGGAGCCAATCACGGCGAAGCTGACGAAGGCGCCAGGAAACGGCGCCGACATCGGCGGCCTCAAGGTCGTCGCGCAGAACGGCTGGTTCGCAGCTCGGCCGTCAGGTACCGAGGACGTCTACAAGATCTACGCGGAAAGCTTCCGCGACGAGACGCACCTGCAACGCATCGTCGACGAGGCGAAAGCCATCGTGGCGGAAGCGATCAAGACGGTCTGACCGCGGCGAATTCCGGGACGAATCGGCGGGGTGCGTTAGACTTCGAGGATGCCCTTCGACCCCGGCGCTTCCTTCGGCAAGTCGCTGTTCTTCGGCGACATCCTCGAGGACCAGCTCTTCCCCTACCCGGAGATGCCGCGAGACCAGGCCGAGCTGGTTGCGCCGATCTGCGAGACCATCGACCGGTACATGGCCGGGATCGACAGGCGCAAGCTGGATCGCGACGGTGAGTTCCCTGCGGAGCTGCTCCAGTCGCTGAAGGAGATGGGCCTGTTCGGGCTGATCGTGCCGGAAGAGCACGGCGGCCTCGGGCTCTCCAACTCCGGTTACGCGAGAGTGATGCAGCAGGTTGCTTCCTGGGACGCGTCGATCGCCGTGACCCTCGGCGCACATTCCAGCATCGGTTTCAAAGGCCTCCTGCTGTTCGGCAACGACGCGCAGAAGCGGCGCTACCTTCCGAAGCTCGCATCGGGCGAGAACATCGCTGCGTTCTGCCTGACCGAGCCGGGGAGCGGGTCGGACGCGTTCTCGATCAAGACCAGCGCGCGCCGTGACGGCGACTTCTACGTCCTCAACGGGCAGAAGCTCTGGATCACCAACGGCGGCATCGCGGACTTCTACACCGTGTTCGCGAAGACGACTCTGGATACGGCGGAGCAGAAGGGAAAGATCACCGCCTTCATCGTCACCCGCGACCTCGGCGGCATCACGCACGGCCCGCACGAGGACAAGATGGGGATTCGCGCCTCGAACACGACCGCCGTCTTCTTCGACAACGTGCGCGTGCCTGCGACGAACGTCCTCGGCGAGGAAGGCAAGGGCTTCAAGGTGGCGATGAGCATCCTCAACCACGGCCGCACCGGCCTGGGCGCTGGCGCGGTGGGAGGGCAGCGCAAGCTCCTTCAGCTCGCGATCGCGCATGCGGCCGAGCGCAAGCAGTTTGGCCGTCCGCTCGCGAGCTTCGGCAAGATCAAGGAGAAGCTCGGGCGGATCGCGACGAACCTCTACGTCAGCGAGTCCCTCTGCTACTTCGTCTCCTCGACCATCGATCGCGGGGCGGTCGACTACTCGGTGGAAGGAGCCGCCACCAAGGTCTTCAACTCCGAGGCGGTGTGGAGCGCCACCGACGAGGCGCTGCAGATCGCCGGCGGCATGGGCTACATGCGCGAGCAGCCCTACGAGCAAGCGATGCGCGACACCCGCATCAACCGCATCTTCGAGGGGACGAACGAGATCCTGCGGCAGTACATCGGGCTGACCGGGCTGCAGAAGCCAGGCGAGTACCTGAAGGGTCTCGGCAAGGATCTGTCGAGCTCGCTCAGGGACCCGATCAAGGGATTCGGGCTCTTGCGCGAATACGCCGTCCGGAAAGCGCGCCAGACCGTGCCGATGCAGGCAGTGCCCTACGGGCGGACGCCGCAGATCGGCAAGGCGCATCCCACTTTGCACGAGCAGGTCGTGTACCTGGAGGACGCGGCCCAGGCGCTGGCCGCGCTCTGCGAGACGTCGCTGCGCAGGCATGGGCGCAACATCGTCGAGCAGCAGCTGCAAGTGGGCCGCATCGCCGACATCGCCATCGATCTGCTGGCCCTCGCCGCCGCCCTCGCCCGCACGACACGGATCATCGAGCAGCGCGGCGTGGAGAAGGCGAAGAACGAGATCTCGATGACGTATACGTTCTACTCGGACGCGCGGACGCGCATCCGCGCCAACTCGCGCGCCAGCGGCGGGCACAACAACGACCAGTCGCTCCAGGACGTCGCCGACGCGGCCGTCGCCGCCGGCGGCTACCAGAACGACTTCCTCAAGTGAGAGCACCGGGCGCTCCAGGACGGAGCGCCCGGCACCGACCAGCTTAGAGCGAGAGCACCCCAGTCCGGATCAGGTAGGCGAGCTGCGCCCGTTGTCCGGAGTCGAGCAGCGCGTGGATCCGCCCGAGGGCCTTGATCACCGCATCGCGCAGCCGCTCGGCGCTCTTCACCCGCAGGTCGCCGCCCTCGCGCGCGCGGGCCTCGTCGAACGCGTCGAGCCCGAGCGCGTCGGCGAACGACGCGACCGTCCGGCGATCGTCCACGGCCGCCTGCGCGCGCTCGGTCTTCAGCTCGTCGAGGATCTTCGCGAGCTGCGAGACCTGCTCCTCGCTCAAGTTCAGCTTGTAGGCCAGGAACCGGAGCGGCCTGCGGACGCCGAATGCGCCGCTGCCAAAGTCGTCTCCGGGACCGCGCCACGGGCCGGCTTGCCAGCCGCCACCTTCACCCGCGGAAGCGCCTTCGCTGCCGCAGCCGTGCCGGCGCGCGTTCTTCCACCACCACATCATGCCTGGATGCATCGTTCCTCCAACTCGCCGGGGCCATTCGCTCCCGGCGGGGATTTCGGGCGTGGGCACCATGCCTCACGCCGTCCCTTGAACCTAACCTCCGCGCCCGCCACGTCAACACCGCGGCGCGCCATCGGCTTTTCCCCAGTCAGATCCTTTTGCTGAAGGCGGCGTTCACTCAGCGCAGGAGGTGCTGCCATGATGGCTGTCCTGTTCCTGGTTGCAGCGGCGAACGTGCCGCGGATCGACGTGGCGTTCGCTCTCGATACCACCGGCTCGATGGGCGACGAGATCGATGTGGTGAAGGAGAAGATCGTCGCCATCGCGCGCAACGTCTCCGCCGGGCAACCGCGACCCGACGTGCGCTTCGGAATCGTCGCTTTCCGCGATCGCGGCGACGCCTACGTGACCAAGGCGTTTCCCTTCTCGCGAGAAATCGCGGACGTGCAGAAAACGCTGCGGAGCCTCGACGCGGAAGGTGGCGGCGACGAGCCCGAATCAGTGGCCGAAGGCCTGTACGCCGCCGTGCACGAGCTGCAGTGGGATTTCTCGAAGAGCACCGCGCGGCTGATCTTCCTCGTTGGGGATGCCGGCCCGCATCACTATCCGGATGGCAAAGACTGGCGGAAGGTCGCTTCGGAAGCGGCGGAGAAGGGGATCACCATCAACGTGATCGCCTGCTCCGGTCTGTCTGCTGAAGGAGAGCGCGTGTTCGAGAGGATCGCGAAGATGTCGGACGGGACGATGACGCACCTGACGTACACCCGGGTTGCCCAGAGGGCCGACGGGCGCAAGTTCAGCGTGCTCAACGAAGGCGGCAAGACCTGGGTCGCAGACCGGAAGCTGAAGGAGTCTGAATGGAAGAAGGGCGCCGCCGCGCTCGCGAAAGAGGGCAAGATCCATGTCGCTGCCGCTCCGCCCCCGATCCCTGCAGATACAGTTCCGATGAACAACCTCGACGCCGAGATCGCCAGCACCGTCCGCGCCAAGGCGGAGTCGCTCGGAGTCAGCTACTGAAGGCGCCGGCGTGGATGGGGTACATTCCCGTCCACGCCGATGATCACCGTCCTCGAGATCCTGGAGAGAGCGCGGAGCGGGGGCCAGCGGCTGCCCTACAACGAGGCCGCGGTCCTGTTCGCGGCCGCCGTGCGCCTCGCCGCCGCGAACGATTCCACGCTGCGCGCGCGGCTCCTCCAGATCGACGATGCAGGCGGGCTGCGCCTGGCGCCATTCGACGAAGACGAGCCCGAGGCGGACCCTGCGTATCTCGCGCCGGAGCTGCTCTCGCCCGATGCTCCCGACAAGAACGACCCGAAGGTGCAGGTGTACGCCGCAGGTGTGCTGGGTTACGAGCTGCTGACTGGCAAGCACGCGCCGCTCTCCGGTCACTCCACCGACCTCTCCGGGCCCCTCGGCGAAGTGCTGCAGCTGGCGCTGGCCTCCGACCGGCGGACGCGCATCGAGGACCTCAAGCAGCTCGAAGAGGCGGTGGAGGGAGTGCAGCCGCGGCCGCCGGCGGAAGGCGAGCGGAACATTCTCGTCTCTTTACGGCACCGCTCGTCGCGCCCGCCGCCGGAGAAGGACGCCGTGGCGAGACTGATCGACCGGCTGCAGCAGCTCGAGACGCAAGTCGCGACCCTGGGGAGGGTGCAGTCGCGCATGGAGGCGGCGCAGCGACAGTCGCTGGAGACGATGGAGCGGTTCGAAGTGGGTCAGCTCCGCGCTGGCGATGCAGGTCGGCGGCGGCAGCCTGTGGTTGCCCCGGCCATCCTCGCCGGCACGCTGTCGGCTGCGGCCGTCGTCGCTGTGGCGTGGGCGCTGGGCGTGTTTGCGTTTCCTGTGCCGCGGCCTCCGCCTCCGCCGGCGACGGCCGAATCCGCGCCGCCGGAGGCGAAGCCCGCAACGACGGAACCGAAGCCCGCAGCCGACGCAACGCCCGTCGCCAACGAAGCGAAACCTGCGCGCAGTGAGCCTCCGGCTTCACGCGACGCGAGCTCTACCCAGATCAGTGCGGACGCTGCCGCCGAGGCGGAGACTGCCCCAACCGATGCCGCTGCAACAGTCGAATCGAAGTCTGCCCAAATCAACCCCGGGGACTCGGCCGCCGACGCCGGCGCCGGCGCGGCGGGGGACGGCGGCACCGCCCCGCAAGCCGCCACCTCCGCGCCGCCCGCGAGAAAGCGCGCGGCCGGCCCCAGCTCGCAGGCCGCCATGCTGCACGCACTCGCGCTCTCGCAGGTCCGCCGCGGCGAGGCTGCCCTGGAACAGGGCAACACCGACGATGCGCTGGCCAGCTTCCGCGCTGCGCTCGAGAACGAGCCCACCATCGCCGTCGCCTTCCGGGGCCTGGGCATGGCGTACGCGATGCAGGGACACGACGCGGAGGCGCTGCAGGCGTACGACAAGTACCTGCGCCTCTCGCCGAAGGCGTCGGACGCGCCGGAGATCCGCAAGTCGATCCGCGAGCTGCGCACGCGCGCGAAGGGCGCAGAATGATCAGTCGCGGCCGCCGAAGGCGGCCTAGCGACCGCGCCTCAAGGCTGTACAAGTCATGAGATGTGTCCTAGCGCGGCCGGCGCGCGAACATCCCGGAAGACCGCACGAAGTAGACGCGTTCCCCCTGCCTGTCGAAGAGCTCCCCGAACGTAGCCACGGTGCCGCGGCTGGGGCTCTTCGACGACGGTCTCACGGATGTGATGGTGACGCGCCCCCGCAGCACGTCGCCGGGGCGCACCGGTTTGAGCCAGCGCAATTCATCGACGCCGGCCGACCCCAGGCTCGCCGAATCCAGCAGCAGCCCGCGCACGAGCAGGCCCATGTACATCGACGCGGTTTGCCAGCCGCTCGCGATCAGCCCGCGGAACATCGAGTGCTGCGCCGCCGCCTGGTCGACGTGGAACGGTTGCGGATCGTACTTGCGGGCGAACTCGAGAATCTCGGCCTCGCTGATGCTCGCCTCCCCCAGCTCGTAGACCTGTCCCTCGGCGAAGTCTTCGAAGTAACGCATGAGCTATCTCGCCAGTTGCAGCGTCACCTCGCGCAGGAACCTGACGCCGTCGCCGATCCAGCGGATCGGACGCCGCTCGTCCGCGCCGTGCGCCGCGCGGCCGGCGCGAGCGTCCTCGCGGGTCCCCGGAGCGCCGCCGAGGCCATAGGACTGGATGCCGACTTCGCGCAGGTGCCGCGAATCCGTCGCGCCGGTCCCCATCGCGTGCACGACTGCCACATCACCCCAGACGGCGCGTGCGGCAGCGTGCACGGCATCGTTCACCGCGCCAGCGATCGGCGACGGCTTCGCCGAGTAGAAGTCTTCCGTCGGCTTCAGGTCGACGGCCGCATCGCCGATGGCCTGCGCCAGCTTCGTCTGGGTCTGCTCCCGCGTCTCATCGGGCAGGATGCGGCAATTCACAGTCGCTTCCGCCGTGGTGGGCAAGACGTTGTCCTGCGGCGCGGCTTTCAGCATGGTCGTCACGCAGGTAGTGCGGAGCTGGGCATTCGCAAGCCGGTCCTTGCTGATCAGGGCATCGTCCTCGGGCGAGACGGTGCCCGTATCCGCCACGCGCTTGAGCGCGTCGGACAGCGGCGGCTTCTCGTATCGGGCGGAGAGGGCGATCCCTTCGCGCGCCTCCGGGGTGACCTTGGCAGGAAACCGCAGCTCGCCAATCCGCTGCAGGGCGCGGGCGAGCGTCACGACCGGATCGACATCCGTGGGCGGCACGGACGAATGACCGCCCTTTCCCTTCACGGTCAGGTGGTAGCTCTGGAAGGTCTTCTCGGCCACGCCGATCTGCACTGCTTCCATCCGCGAAAGATCGGGCGCCACGAGCAGGCTTCCGCCCTCGTTCAACGCCAGCTCGGCATCGAGCAGATCACGGTGGTTCTGCGCCAGCCACCTCACGCCGACCAGCCCGCCCGTCTCCTCGCCCGCCGTGAGCGCGACGATCAGGTCGTGCGAGAGCTTCTGCGGACCGCGCGCCGCTTCCAGCGCGATGGCGGTGAACGCGGCGGCCATCGCCTTGTCGTCGCTGACGCCGCGCGCATAGAGAAAGCCGTCCTTCTCGGTAGGCTGGAACGGCGGCACCGTCCATGGTTGCCCTTCCACCGGCACGACGTCGATGTGTGCGAGCAGGAGCAGCGGCCGCTTCTTGCCGGTCCCGGGGACGCGGGCGATCAGATTTCCACGCCCCGGCGCCGACTCGAGGATCTGCGCGCGAATGCCCGCCTGCTGGAAGCGGGCAAGCACCGGCTGCAGCGCCGCCGTCTCGTTGCCGTGGCTCGTATCGACGCGCAGGAGCTGGTCGAGGATCTGGCGGGCTTCGGTTTCGACGGCGGTGGCCGCGAGCGCGACGCAGGCGAGCGCGAGAAGCATCTGTCACCTCCCGTGGGGCGCGCACCCTACCACGCGCCTCCACGGGTCGCGCTCCTGTCTATTGGCACTGTGGCTTGTGAAGCTGGATATTGCCGCCCGCGAGGAAGTTGTCAGAGTTTACTGGAGCCCCGTTCAAGAGCAATTGGAACCTGTCGACTCCGCGGCCTGACTCAGCATTATCGGCGACGTCCGCCTCATATGATTCGGTGGTGCCATCGACGTCGGCCAAGCCGAGCGTCTTCCTGCCGTTCGATCCGAAAGCAGGGTACGCGCCGTAACCGGTCACTGCGGTTCCTTTGACGCGCAACGGCTTGCCGTGGTCGAGGTACATCAGGTGACCCCAGAACAACCCGTTCTTGATGCCACCCGCCACGGCGAAGTTTGCCTTGGCATTCGGATCTGACGGCGATGCAATCCATCCCCCACCGGTGACGAAGTCGGCGGCGGTCGCGTCGCACGGCGGCGGCGACGCAGGACAGGTGATGTCGGCATGTGCATGGGAGACGATCACCTCGGCGAGCGGCGCCGATCCCGACGCCGGGTTGTTGACTACGACGTGCAGGGCGTTGACGTCCATCGTGCCCGACTGGCCGTTGACCGAGCTCGACTGCTCGTTGATCACGACTGACCCTGCATTGAGCGGCAGTGGGACGGTCTGGTTGGTGGCTCCGGAAACGTCGATGCTCTGACCGTTGATGACGACTTTGGCCAGATCGGACCTGCCGCTGACGGATGGGCTTGTCCCTGTGCATTGGGCGCTGGCCTCCGACATCAGGAAGTCGGCGGCGATCGTGTTTCCGGCGGCAGTCAGGCTGAGATCGGCGACCGATGCCTCTGACCGGCTCGCGTTTCCCCGGCCGATCGTCGTGGCATGTGCAACGTCAGCTCCATTCAAGCCCCCGGCGGTGCCCAGCGAGATCGGCGGGACGTCCAGAAGGGAGGCTTCCTGCGCGCCTCCACTGGAAGGGAGGGGACCGGTGTCGGCGACGGTGATCGGCAAGAGCGGCGGGACGGTGGCCTGTACGACGTAAGCCTGCCCACTGAAAGTGGGCGTGGAGGATGTCTGCGCGATGCTCCTTGCGGGTGCAGCGAACAGCGACATCAGGGCGACGAGGATGAAGCGGCGCGAAGCATGACATGTCTTCTCGTGTGCCACAGACACAACCCAATCCTTTCTCTTTGCCAGCTGCCTGAGCGCAGCGGCGGTCGAAGGCAACCTGGGGCACTTCGCCGCAAGCGCCATTCGGCAAGATTGACGAGAGAAGAAGATCGTCCCGAAATCGCGGTCACTTAAAGGTTTCGCCAATGATGGAATTGGATTTTCAAGTCGTACTTTTCGAAATTTGCAGACTCATGCGAGCAAAGCAAAGCAACGATGCGCGCCGCCCTGGGCATCTATCCATCGAGGAGGGCCACCTGTAATCTGCCAGCGCAGATGACCGTGTGCCGGCCTGCTTCATCCACCAACGCGCGGTGCTGCTCGGCTCGTTTGCCGTGTGGGCTCAAGGTTCGAGGGACAGTCGTGGTCACGGACGCCGTCAACCGCGTGGCGATCGGTCGGACGCCGGGCGATCAGGCGCCGATCTCGCGAAGCGCGCGAGACTCTACGACTTTGCGAGAGATGCGAAGCGCCTGGCGTATTCCGTCCCGGCCGCAGAATCTTCGTGCTTGAAGTAGACGAAGACCTCGCCGGTGTACGTCTTCACGAACTCTGCCCATTTCAATAAAGCCGCAGAGTCGTAGTCCTGGCGGCGCAGACGCAGGTACCCGAAGTCCGCCGTGCGCACCGCGGGCGTCGCCAGCTCCTCGTTCTCCGCGATGCACAGCGCCGCCCCGGCGTCGCGCAAGGCTGCGTACGTCTCATCCGCGAACCAGCTCGCGTGGCGGAACTCGAAGGCCGCACGCAGGTCGCGAGGGAGCTGCTGGAGAAAGTTTCGTAGGAGCGGCAAGTCCGCCTTCAGATTCGGAGGGAGCTGGTAAAGCACGGGGGCCAGTCGCGCGCCGAGCGTACGAGCCGCGTCCACGAATCCTTCCACCAGCTCGCTGCTCTCCCGCAGCCGCTTCTGGTGCGTGATTCGCTGCCATGCCTTGAGCGCGAACCGGAACCGTTCCGGCACCTGCGCCGCCCATCCCTCGAGGATCTTCGTCGTCGGCTTGCGGTAGAACGAATAGTTGATCTCGACGGTATCGAACTGCTCCGCGTAGTACCCGAGCATCTTCTTTGACGAGAGGTCCTCGGGGTAGAAGCTGCCTCTCCAGGCTTCGTAGTTGTATCCGCTGGTGCCGACGTGCACCGTCACGCCTGCACCAGCTTGCGATAGGTGCGCAAATGGCGCAGCGCCGCTGTTCCTTCGCCCCGCGCCTCGTAGAGTTGGGAGAGGTTGTAGTGCGCGTCGGCGCAGGCAGCGTCGGCGGCCAGCGCCGTCCGGTAGGCCAGGATCGCCTCCTCGGGCATCCGGAGGTCCTCGAGGGCGACGCCAAGATTGAACAGCGCGACCCCGTTGTCCGGGTTCAGTTCGATCGCCTTCCGATAGTGCTGGGCGGCAGCGCGAGCGTCTCCGGCTTCGTGGAGCAGCCGCCCGAGATTCACCCAGGCGCCCGCATGCGATGGATCGAGCTCCAGCGTCCGGCGGTACGCGGCCGCCGCGTCATCCGGTGCCGTTTCTTCCAGATCGCAGGCGCGCTCGTACCAGTCGGAGGCGTCGCCGCCGCGGGCCCGGATCTGCAGCGGCGCCACCTTGCGGGCCAGCTCCTTCGTCTCGAAGTCGAAGAGCACCTGTCCCGACTCCGGGCTCCACGAGGCGCGATCGTCGCCGACGACGATGCGATCTCCCTCCGCGTGGATGTGGACGCCGCGCAGCGGCCTGCCTTCGGGAAGCTGCTCCTTCAGCTTGCGCAATGCGCTGCGCACGCGCCGCGGCGCAATGCGCGCGGAGACCAGCCCTTGCGCCGTGCGCAGCAGCACCAGATCCTGGAAGGAGAACCGCAGCTCGCCGCGCGGCCCCCGCGTAGGCTCGAGGAAGCCCGCGCGCACGTACGCGCGCACCTGTGACACGGAGAGGCCGAGCATCTTCGCCACCTCGCGCGCTCCGTAGCCGCTCATCGCGGCCGAAGATCGCACGGAGGGCTACTTCCGGGAAGAAGCCTTTTTCTCCGCCTTGGCCTCGCCGGCGGCGCGCTTGGCCGGCTTCCGCTCTTCGGGCCTCGCCGGCGCGGGCGCGCTCTCCCTTGCCGGACCGAGGCCCTTGGCGGCCAGCGAAGCCTTGAGCGCCTCCATCAGATCGATGATCTGCGTCTGCGGCGCGGCGGGCTGCTCGATCTGGATCTCCTGCCCCTCGACCTTTCGCTGGATCTGCTCCTGGATGCGCGTGCGCACGTCGTCCTTGTACTTCTCGGGCTTGAACTCGTCGGTCGAGATCTGCTCGATGATCTGCCGCGCCAGCGCCAGCTCCTGGTCCTTCACCTCGGCGGGCTCGACGCCGACTTCCGAGAACGGGCGGATCTCGTCGGCGTACATGAGATTCTGCATCACCAGGCCGCCTTCGGGCAGCGGCCGGATCTGCACCAGGTACTGCTTGCCGCGGGCGGCGTAGCGCGCCAGCGCGGTCTTGCCGCTGCGCCGCATCGCCTCCGCCAGCAGCCGGTAGGCGCGATCGGCGCCTTTCTCCGGTCCGAGGTAGTAGGCCTTGTCGAAGTAGACAGGATCGATCTTCTCGCTGGGAACGAATTCGGCGATTTCGATCTGCTGTGACGCTTTCTCCTCCAGCGCCTTCAACTCTTCCGGCGTGAAGGTGACGTAGCGGTCCTTGGCGAACTCATACCCCTTCACCATCTCCTCGCGCGGGACCACCGCATTGTCGTCGCGCGGGCAGATGTACTGCTGCTTGACCCGGCCACCGCACTTGGCGTGCAGCATGTTGAACGAGATCGCCGCCGACGACTCGGTGGCCGAGAACAGCTTCACCGGGATGGAAACCAGCCCGAAGGAAATGGTCCCCGTAGCAAGTGGCCTCATGGGGCGTGGATGATAACCTCGCCGCACGAATGTCCAAATTGCTGGACGAATACCGGCGCAAGCGGTCGGCCGATCGCACCCCGGAGCCGATGGGCGCGGGAGCAGCGCGGCCCGGCGTTTTTGTCGTGCAAAAACACAGCGCTTCGCGCATGCATTACGACCTGCGACTCGAGTGGGACGGCGTGCTCAAGTCCTGGGCGGTGCCGCGCGGTCCGCATCCGGATCCGGCCGAGAAAAGGCTGGCAATGCAGACCGAGGATCACCCGGTCGAGTACGCGGACTTCGAGGGGGTCATTCCGGACGGGGAATACGGCGCTGGTCCCATGATCGTCTGGGACCGCGGGCTGTGGCGTCCGGTCGGAGACCCGCCCGAGGGAGTCAGGGCCGGCAAGCTGCTCTTCGAGCTGAAGGGCTTCAAGCTGAAGGGGATGTGGACGTTGGTTCGGATCAAGGGCGAGACGGGAAAGGAGTGGTTGCTGATCAAGGAGACCGGCGACGGGCACGTGCGCCGCGGCGTCGCCGAGCCCTACGAAGACTCTTCCATCCTTTCCGGTCTCGCGGTCGAGGAGCTGCGCGAGCGCGGCAAGCGGGCGGCGGGGATGCGCGCGCACTGCGAGGCGCTGAAGGCCCCGCGGCGCCCGGTGGTTGGGGAGGACGTGCAGCCGATGCTGGCCGAGCCGCGCAGCGACCCGTTCGACGACCGCGACACGACGGCGCGCGTCCGCGGATCTTCTATCGCCGCGGAGCGGACGCCACGGCGGTCTTTCCGGATCTCGCGCGCGCGTTGCTGGCGCTCCCCGCCGAGCGGTTCATTGCGGACGGAGAGATCGCGGTGCTCGACGATACCGGCCGTCCCGTCTTCCAGCGGCTGCAGAAGCGCGCGCTGCTCACCGCGCCGCGCGACGTGGAGCGCGCGGCAGCGGAGCTGCCTGCGACGCTGTTCCTCTTCGACCTTCTGGCGTTCGAGGACTTCGATCTGCGGACGCTGCCGCTGATCGAGCGGAAGAAGCTGCTGCTGCAACTCGTCCCGGCCGCGGGTCCCATTCGCGCCGTCGATTACGTCGAGGGTCAGGGCCGCGCTCTCTATGCGAGCGTGCGCGAGCTCGGTCTCGAAGGAATCGTGGCGAAGCGGGCGCAATCCGCCTACCGGAGCGGCCGATTCCGCGACTGGCAGAAGATCCGCATCGACCGCGTGGGAGATTTCGCGGTGGTGGGGTTCACGCGCGCGGAGGGATCGAGGACGGGCTTCGGCTCCGTCCACGTCGCCGTGCAGAACACGGAGGGTCTCGTCTACGTGGGGAAGGTCGGCGGCGGCTTCAGCGAGAAGGAGCTCACGTCCGCGCGCGCCGAGCTCGAAGCGCTGCGGCTGGACAAGCCGCCCTGCATGGGACCGCTTCCGGGCGGCCGCGGGCACACCTGGGTGCAGCCGAAGCTGGTGGTCGAGGTGCGCTACAAGGAGATCACCGAGGACGGGCTCTTGCGACAGCCGACGTTCCTCAGGTTCCGCAGCGACAAGGCGCCCGCCGAATGCATCGAGCCGGGGGCGCCGCCCGTGACGCTGTTGCCGCGCGAAGTCCCGTTCAGCAACCTGGACAAGGTCTTCTGGCCCGAGGACGGTTACACCAAGGGTGACCTGATCGATTACTACCGCGCGGTCTCTCCGTGGCTGCTCCCGTACCTTCGCGACCGCCCCGTGGTACTGACGCGATATCCCGACGGGATCGCCGGCAAGAGCTTCTTCCAGAAGGATGCTCCCGATTACGTTCCCGCGTGGGTGCGGACCGCGAGAGTCTGGAGCGAGGAGGGTGGCCGGGACATCGACTTCTTCGTCTGCGAGGACGTCGACACCCTCCTGTACGTCATCAATCTCGGCACCATCCCGCTGCATCTCTGGGCATCGCGGATGGCGAAGCCACAGCATCCGGACTGGAGCATCATCGACCTCGACCCGAAGACCGCGCCGTTCGAGGACGTGGTGACGCTGGCCAACGCCGTGCACGAGTTGTGCGAGGAGATCGGACTGCCCAGCTTCTGCAAGACCAGCGGGCAGAAGGGGCTCCACGTCCTGTTGCCGGTGGGAGGCCAGCTCACGCACGCGCAGTCGACGACGCTGGCGGAGCTGATCGCGCGAGCTGTCGAGTCCCGGTTTCCGAGGATCGCCACCATCGAGCGGCACATCCCTTCGCGCAAAGGGCGCGTCTATCTCGACTACCTGCAGAACGGGCACGGCAAGACCATCGCGGGCCCGTTCAGCGCGCGGCCCGTGCAAGGCGCGACGGTCTCGATGCCGCTCAAGTGGAGCGAAGTGAACGGCAAGCTCGACCCGCGCAAGTTCACGCTGAAGACCGCGCCGGCCCGGATGAAGAAGCTGCGCCAGGATCCGCTGCAGCCGGTGCTCGAGCTCAGTCCCGACCTGCAGGCGGCCCTCGCACGGCTCGCAGGCAAGCTGAGATGATCCTCCGGCGCCCCGACGGCGCTTTCTGCCTGTACGTGCTCGCACATGGCGCTGGTGCCGGAATGCGCCATCCCTTTCTCGAAAAGCTGTCCGTAGCGCTGGCATCATTCCACATCGCGACGCTGCGGTACGAGTTTCCTTACATGGAAGAAGGGCGGCGGCGCATCGATCCGCCTGCGGTCCTGCACGAACGCGTCCGCGAGGTGGTGGCTGCCGCGGCGAAGGAAGGACTTCCGCTCTTCGCCGGAGGCAAGTCGATGGGCGGCCGGATGACCTCGCAGGCCCAGGCGCTCGCGCCGCTCCCAAACGTGCTCGGGCTCGCGTTCGTCGGCTTTCCGCTCCATCCGGCCGGCAAGCGCGGCGTCGAGCGGGCCGCGCATCTGCGCGAAGTCGCGGTTCCCATGCTTTTTTTGCAGGGCACGCGCGACGAGCTGGCGCATCTCGATCTGCTGCGGCCCACCGTGGAGCGCCTGCCCCGGACGACGCTCCACATCGTCGATGACGCAGACCATTCGTTCCATGTGCGCAAGAAGAGCGGGCGCGGCGATCCCGAGGTCCTGACCGAGCTGGCGCAGACGTTCGCGCGCTGGGCTCAGCGGACGATCGGCGACTCGTCGAGCCGCGCGAGCAGGTCGGCTGGATCGCGATAGATCGCGATGCAGCCCGCCTTCCGCAATTCCGCCTCCGGAAACCCGCCACAGAGCACTCCAAGGGTGCGCACGCCGAGGCGGCCGGCGGCAATGGCGTCCCAGGGCGAGTCGCCGACGACGAGCACGCGATCCTTGCGCACATCGCCGCCGAGTCCCTTGAGCGCCACGGCGAAGATGTCGGGATTCGGCTTGCTGCGCTCGGCGTCGTCGCTGCTCGTCTCCGCGTCGATCAAGTCGTCGATGCCGGCAATCTGCTTGTACCGCGCGAGTTCGTCTCCCTTGGCCGACGAGGCCAGCGCGATCCGGAGCTTGCGCCGGAGCAGCTCCTGGAAGAGCTCCCGTACGCGCGGGAATGCGCGCACCTGGCCGAGGTACTTCCGCTTGTAGAGATCGGAGCGCCACCGATCGATCTCCTCGCCGCGCTTTTCGAATTCCTCCGGCGGGAGCAGCGTCTTCAGCAGCTCGTCGGCGCCCTTGCCGATCTGCGCGCGAATCTTCGCTAAGGAAATGCGCCTGCCGAAGTGCTCGAACGCCTCCTCCCATGCACGGGCGTGCAGGTCGACCGAGTCCACGAGGGTGCCGTCGATGTCGAAGAGCAGCGCTTCTGCGGTCATGCATCAAATTACGGCTTCGCTCCGACCGCCGCGAAGAGGCCGCCTTCGTGCCCGAGGCTCCGCATCCACCGCACTTGCGCCACCATCCGCTCGAGCGCCCAGTCGTCCTCCTGCGCGAAGAGCTCGTTCGCCTCGTCGTCCAGCAGCGTGCTTGGATAGGCGCGCAACCAGGTGATCCCCACATCGCGAAACCAGCCGCGCACTTCGCCGAGGGTGTGCCGGTGCTCTTCGACGTGCCTGTACTGATCGCGGATCCACGCCTCGCGCCGATCGGGCTCGCGGAAGCGGTCGCGCAGGACGCGATCGCCGGGAATCCAGCGATAGTTGCTCAGGCGCGCTACCACGCGGCGAGCGCGAAGCGGCAGGCGCGCGAGCGCGTTGTAGAGCCCGACCACGATTACGCCGCCGGGGCGTACCAGTCCCGAAAGGGCGGCAAACGAAGCGCGCGGATCGGGCGTGTGGTGGAGAACTCCGTTGCACACCACCACGTCGAAACCTTCCTTGCGAAGGCCCGGCGCGTGAACGTCCGTCTCGACGAACCGGACGCCGCCGACACCGAATCGGTTCGCCGCGCCTTGCGCGAGCTCCAGCGCCGCGCGCGTCAGATCGGCGCCGATCACCAGGCGGCCAGCACCAGCCAGGAACAGGCTGAGCTGGCCGGTGCCGCACCCCATTTCCAGCACCGAGGCATCGTCCGGAATGGCGGCGTCGAGGCTGCGCGCAAATGCGCTCCGCGAAGCGCGCGCTCGCAGGCCGGCGTAGCTGTCGCGGGGCCCGTATCCGGGAAAGGGCGCCGTCGCATAGAAGCTGCGAACCTGCTCGGTTCGCGCGTCGCCGTCGAGCCGTAGAGCGGGAATGCCGCCTGGCGCGTCGTATTGGGCACCACACGCATCGCAGTGCAGCGCGCGGAGCGGGCCGCGGCAGCGCGGACAGGCGAGAAGATGCTCAAAAGATTGCATAGAGGAACGGCGCCAGGGCCTCGACGGTGGCGCTGACGATCAGGATGAGACCCGTCGCGCAGAGGAAGACGAGCAGCGGGGTTAGCCACTTGCGTCCCGATTCGCTTCGCCAGAGGCCACGCGCTCCGTCCGCGATGGTGGGCACCGCGTTCGCGAGCATGAGCCAGGTGCGAGCGAGCCTGCCGCGACGGCGGATCATGCGACCTCCGGAAGCGTCTGGGCCGAGCGGCGCTTCGTCACCAGGGCGTCCCCCGCGACCAGCAGATCGATGTCGCTGCGTCGGAACGTGGAATATCCTTCGACGGCGCGGTTCACGATGGGCTCACCCGAGAGGTTGAAGCTGGTGTTCAGCAGCACCGGAATGCCGGTCCGCGCGCCGTAGGCATGAAGCAGTGCGTGAAAGCGTGGCGCCATCGACGGATCGACGGTCTGGACGCGCGCGGTCCCGTCGACGTGCGTGACGGCGGCCAGCCGCTCACGCCATTCCGTCCGCACCGGGAACACGCCGGACATGAAGCGCGCAAGCCGCGCTCCTCCCCGCGGAAGCTCGAAGTAGCGGTCCGCAAGCTCGATCGGGACCGCCGGCGCGAAAGGACGGAATTCCTCCCGGTACTTGATGCTGCGGTTGAGGTGCTCGCGCATGGAAGCGTCGTGGGGCGCCGCGAGGATGCTGCGGTTGCCCAGAGCGCGCGGACCCAGCTCGCAGGCGCCCTGCATCCAACCCACGATGCGCCCCTGCGCGAGCTCCTCCGCGATGCGCGGCAGCAGCTCTGGTTCCGTCAAGCGATGCGCCTCGAAGCCGTCTTCGGCAGCGATGTGCGCCAGCTCGCTCGCGTCGACCACCGGTCCCCAGTAAGGATGATCGGGAAACGCGCCGTGCCGCCTGCCGAAGTGGATCCGGTCCGCGTAGAGGGCCGCGCCGATGGCGCACCCGGCGTCGCCGGGAGCGGGTGGAACGTACAGGTTGCTGAATCCCGACTCGCGGAGGATTCGCGCATTGGCCACGCCGTTCAGCGCGACGCCGCCGCCGAGGCAGAGATCGGGGAGGCCGGTCTCACGCTGCAGCTGCCGCGCGAGGTCGACGAGAATCTCTTCCACGACGAGCTGGACGCTGGCTGCGACATCGGCGCAGCGCTGGCCTTCCGGTGTCGAAAGGTCGATCGGATCGCGGGGATCCCTCGGCGGCCCCAGAGCGTCGACGAGCTTGCGTGACCAGCCTCGTCGCGCACTCTCGTGATAGTCGAAATACGAGAGATCGAGCGCGATCCCGCCGTCTGGAGTGCGCCGCACGATCCGCCAGAGCAAATCCTCGAACGCGGGGCGTCCGTAGGCGGCGAGGCCCATCACCTTGTACTCACCCTCGTTCACGGGAAAGCCGAGATACGCAGTGAACGTCGAATAGAGCATGCCCAGCGAGTGCGGGAAGCGCAGCTCGCGCGAGATCCCGATTCGAGCCTGCCCGTCGTCGTCGATGTCGCCGCGGCCGAGGGTCAACGTTGCCCACTCGCCCACGCCGTCGGCAGTGAGGATCGCGGCGCGCTGCACAGGAGCCGTGAGAAAGGCGGTCGCGGCGTGGGACTGGTGATGCTCGCAGAACAGGATCCGGTCCGAGCGGACGCCGAGCCGCGAGGCGATGATCCCCTTGACCCAGAGCTTGCCGCCCAGCGCGTTCTGCATGGCGCGCGGAAAGCTGCGCCACGTGCGCGGGAAGCCGCGCAGGGCGATGGTCAGGATGCGATCGAACTTCAGCATCGGTTTTTCGTAGAAGACCACTGCGTCGAGCTGCTCCGGTTCGAGGTGCCCCTGCTCGAGGCACCACTCGATCGCGGAGAGCGGGAACGCGGCGTCATTCTTGCGGCGCGAGAGCCGCTCCTCCTGGACGGCGCAGATCGGCATCCCGTCGATCAGCAATGCCGCCGCGGAATCGTGGTAGTGCGCCGAGATGCCCAGGATGCGCATCAGTACTGGCTCTTCATCGGCATCGGCCGGCGCGCAGAGGCGAAGCCAACCGGCTCCGACCGCGCGGCGCGTTTCGCCAGCAGCGCGAACGGCGGCAGCAGAAGAAAGTATTGCACCAACAGCAGCAGGCGTCCGAGTACCCCGGCAACGGCGGACGCGAGGCGCAGATACGCGCTCCAGATCCTGGCCGCGCGCGCCTGCCACAGCCGAAGGCCTTGCTTCTTGGGGGAGAGCCGCGCGAGCTGCTTGCGGGTATACGTCATGTGAAACGCCTCGTCTTCGAGGATGCGCGCAAAGAGAGCACGGGTCTGCGGGTCCGCGTCGAGCACTTCCGCGTACGCGGCGAAGCGGCCGGCGGCCGCCTGTTCGGAAAGGTGCAGGAATGCGAGGAGCGTTTCGTCCGCTTCGTCCTCGACGCGCAGGTCATCGAGGCCGCGTTCGCCGGGCGCCAGCCAGTTCGCCTCGAAGCCGCGATCCGCAGTCGCTGCCGCCAACAGCTCGCGCCCGCGGCGAGCGAAGAGATCGGCGTGCCGCTGCTCGTCTCCGGCATGGCGAAAGAAGAGCCGGCGCAACACCGGATCCCGCGTCAGCTCCGCGGCGCGCGCCAGATCGCGCCCGCCGTCCGCCTCGGTCTCGGCGAATCGGAGCAGCTTGCGCGCGCGCCGTCCGGCATCGGCCCAGATCCAGCGATGCAGCGGCTTCAGCAGCCTGTCGACCGGCGAAGGGACGGGATGCACGCCGCGGACGCTAGCATGGTCGCGTCTACGCGCCGAGAGCGGAGCGGAGCGCCTGTCGATACATGTCAGTCGGCACGGCGCCCATGATCGGCGGGAGTTCAGGAATCACCACCGCGGGAATGCCCGAGACGCCTGCGTCCTCGCCTTCCTCGTGCTCGGTGGTCGCACGCTCCCGAAGCGCATTGCTGGCGATGGCCTCGTCGACCTCCGCCTCCGGCACTCCCGCATCGCGCGCGCATTCGCGCAAGACTGCCGGATCGGAAACGTCGCGCAGCTCGCGGAACATCGCGCCGAAGATCGCGTCTTCCAGCGCATCGAGCCGCTCGGGGAAGATGTCAGACACGCGCATGGCCAGCAGCTGCGCGTTCCAGCTCGAGGACGGGTACTTCATCCCGGGTTGCGGAATGGCGAACCCGAGCTGGGGAAGCATCTGCGCAGCGCGGACCCGGTGCGAGATGACGTAGTCATCGTAGAAGGGGCGCTGGCCGTCGCGCGCGACGAGCAGGTACGCGCGCCGGAGGAAGCGCACGCGATCCGCGAATTCCTTCTGGACCTCCCGCCGGCGCCCGGCCGCGACGTAGCACCAGGGTCAGAGGAAGTCGTCCCAATACCGTACAGGCAACATGATCGCCGGAAGCTGTGCATTGCAATCCGCTGCCGCACCGGAGGTGCGCCCTGCGGCTTCGCTTTGGCTTGTACATGCTAAGTACGAGCCGGTGAAAGCCCCGCGCGCCGCTTCGGCGCTCGCCGTGCTGGCCGTCTGCTCGGCGCCGGCGGGAATCATCCAGCAGCTCACGCCAGTGGGCGCTCTCGGGCTGGGATGGCTGGTGTACGGCGATCGAATTCCGCCGTTGTCCGCGGCCGGCGCCGTGCTGGCGCTTACAGGCGTGAGCTGGGGCGCCTGGCACATCTCGCGCGACGTGCTTCCCGAAGACGCTTGAGCCGCAATCAGCGGTGCGCCAGCGTGGTGCGCAGTCGCGCCTCGAGCGCATTGGCGATGCGGATGCTGCCTCGCGGGCCGGGATGGCCATCGGCGAGCAGCTCTTCCTGCGGCACTTCGACGACGACGAAGTCCAGGGCGGGCACCTCGAACAGCTCGTGCAGCATCCACTGCGGCGTGCGCCCCGTCACCAGGAAGATGCAGGGCGCGCCGCGCGCCTTGGCCAAGGCGGCCATGTCGCGGAGGCTGGCTGCGACGGCGCGCATGCCCTCGTCGACGGCCGCGTCCGACCAGTAAAGATGCTTCCACAGCCGGTACAGGGCGGAGCGCTGGAGCAGGCTTGGGGCTTCCGGGGGGACGAAGCTGCGCCCCACGAGACCGGGCATGAAAATGCCGACGACGGCTACAGGATGCTCGAGATTCGGCAGCGCATCCTTCAGTCGCACCCAGGACTGAACGGCGCGATACGCCGGACTGGCGAGGTTCACGACCTGGAGCTGCAGCCGCGTTCCGACCAGGGCAGGAAACGTCTCTTCCCACTGCAGGCCGAATCCCGCCATGGTCGACTCGCCGGTGAAGATCAGCGACGGCGAGGTGGCGTCGATCGCAGCGCCCGAAATCCGCCGCCTTTCCGCATCCGTGCGGAAGCGGATCTCGCGGCCCGAGAGCGGCTGGACGCGATCCATGGAGGCCGTGAGCGTGCGCCCGTAGCGCGGATGCGAGGTGGTGAGCGCGTCCATCGCCGTGACCAGCTCGGGGCGTATCAGCCTGTGGACCCGCCATCCAATGACGACTTCCGCGGCAGGCAGCGTCAGGAGCACCGCGAGCAGCAGGCGCCGGCCCGAAGCCCCGCGCGGAAGGAAACGGACGAGGACGAGCAGAAGCATCGCGATTGCGACGGCGGCTGTCCGAGACCAGACAACGATGCCGCGGCTCGCCGGGATGAAAAACTGCTGCGGCAGGAACACGTGCTTGTCGAACCACGCCCCGTCACCGCGCCAGGCAAATACGAAGAGAGCCACGGCGGCCAGAACGATCATGCCCTGTGCAAGTCTGCGAAGCATCCTCAGCCCGCGGCGGAGCATATGCCGCAACGTCAAGGACCGCACCGTCGTGACCAGGCACGGAGCGGATGAGTCGGGGTGCTGTGGACCGACGGTACTTGCGCGGCTATCGGCCCGGCTTTGACCCGTCTTGTTCAATCGCCGCCATCTTGGATCCCAATGGGGACTGGAAATGCGGAGTCGCGTTCCTAACTTCGTCGACCACGAGGACCCGATGGATGCAAAGTCTCGCAGGCGACGTTCCAAGGCTCGGCCGCTCCTGACAGCCGGTGCGGGGATCGCGGTGGCGGTGATCACCGGATGCGGCGGATCGGACGAGCCCATCGTGGTCGGAAACTTGAAACCGGTGCCGACTTGCGACGCCGGCGTCTGCCTGCCGGACGGGGGGCGGCCCGACGGAGCGTTCTGTGCCTGTCCCGTCGATGGCGGCGCCGATGGCGGATCTTGAGCTGTTCGAGTTGTCGCTGCTCGGTGGCGCTGCGGAGCGCCGCTACCGCCGACTCCGGCCGGAGGTCGAAGATCTGCCTTGGGGGACGCTGGATCCCGCGGCCTTTCCCGACGAGCTGGTGCTCGCAGCCCGGAAGTCCTGGACGGAGGCTGCGTTCCAGGAACACCGGACCGGTGCAGCCTGCGCCGTCGCGCTTCGCGCATTGATGGAGGCGCGCGCGCCCCTGGACCTGGTCGCGTTGGCGGCGCGGTTCCCGCTCGACGAGATTACCCATGTCGAGCTCTGCTCCAGGCTCGCAACCGAGCTGGGGGGCGGCGCGCCCTTGCTGCACGATCCGGAGCAGCTCGTCCCGAAGCCGCGGCCAGGGACGCGCCCGCTGTTTCGGGCCGCCGATCTGGTCGTGCGGATCTTCTGCGTGGGCGAGGCAATTTCGATTCCGCTTCTTCACGGTACCTTCCGTGTCGCGGCCCACCCGCTCGTGCGCGGCGTGCTGGGGCAGATCGTCAAGGACGAGGCGGCGCACGGCGAATTCGGATTCATGTTCCTAGATTGGGCAGCCGATCGGCTCACGCGGTCGGATCGGTGCCTCCTCGGCGAGATCGCGACGGAGACCATCGACGCCCTGGTCAGCGGCTGGAAACGCGCGCAGCGCCGTCCGGACCTGGACTCCCAGTCAGCCGCGGTCCATGCCCTCGGATGGATGGACACGGACGCGTATTTCTCGTTGGCGCAGACGTCGTTGCAGAAATGCGTCGTGGACCGGTTGCGCGAACGCGGCATCCTGGCGCGAGCGTGACCATCCGCGAAGTGCGGCTCAATAGGTGAGCTCGCCCTGCGCGCGCACCGCGGTCATCGCCGCCAGGTTCACCACGTCCTGCACGGACGCGCCCTGCTGCAGGACGTTGACCGGCTTCGCCATGCCCATCAGCACCGGCCCGATCACTTCCGCGCCACCGAGCCGCCAGAGCAGCTTGTAGCCGATGTTCCCGCTGTTCAGGTCGGGGAAGATGAGCACATTCGCGTCACCGCTCAGGCGCGCGAAGGGAAACTCCGTCTCGCGCACCGAGCGCACCACTGCCGGATCCACCTGCATCTCTCCCTCGACCTCCAGATCAGGCCGCCGCGCGCGGACCAGCTCCACCGCGCGGCGAACCTTCGCCGGCGAGCCACCTCGGTCGGTGCCAAAGTTCGAGTATGAGAGCATGGCGACGCGGGGGGTGAGCTCGAAGGCCCGTGCCAGCTCCGCGGTGGAGATGGCGATGTCCGCCAGCTCCTCGGACGTCGGGTCCGCGTTCACGGTGCAGTCCGCGAACAGCTTCAGCGACTCCTTGAACGCGACGATGTAGGTGCCGGAGGCGCGCCGTCCCTGCTGCGTGCGCACGATCTCCAGCGAAGGGCGGATCGCCTCCGGATACGTCCGCGTCATTCCCGTGACCAGCCCGTCCACCGCGCCTTCGCGCAGCATCATCGCGGCATAGGTGTTCCGCTGCCGGATCCTGTACAGCGCTTCCGCCCAGGAGATTCCGGATCGCTGCCGCAGCTCGTAGAACGCGCGGGCGTACGGCTCCAGGCGGTCGCTGCGAAGCGGATCGACGATCTCGACGTCCTCGATCGCCGCCAGGTGCGCCTCGTTCGCCAGCTCCTGGATGTGCTCGCGGTTTCCTAGCAGCACCGGGGTGCAGATGTGCTCCTCGACGAGCTCCTGCACGGCCCGGAGGATCCGCGGGTGATTGCCTTCCGGAAACGCGATCCGCGTCATGCGCCGGCGCGCGCGGGAGACGACCACGCTCATCACTTCGTACGTCCGCCCCTGCCTCCGCCGCAGCGCCTCTGCGTACCGGTCGCGCTCCAGGGCGACGCGCGCGACGCCCGATTCGATCGCGGCCTCGGCGACCGCTGGGGCCACCGCGGTCAGCACCCGGGGATCGAACGGCTTGGGAATGATGTAGTCGCGACCGTAGCTGAAGATCTGGCCGCCGTACGCCGCGCTGACGCTTTCGGGCACGTCCTGCCGGGCGAGATCCGCGAGAGCGCGCGAGGCGGCGAGCTTCATCTCGTCGTTGATCGCCTTGGCGCGCACGTCGAGAGCGCCGCGGAAGATCCCGGGAAAGCCGAGCACGTTGTTCACCTGGTTCGGGTAGTCGCTGCGCCCCGTCGCCATGATGATGTCGCTGCGGACCGATTGGGCTTCTTCGGGGAGGATCTCCGGGACCGGATTCGCGAGCGCGAAGAGGATGGGGTTCGGCGCCAACGTCGCGACCATCTCCTTCGAGATCACGCCCTTCGCGGACAGGCCGACGACCACGTCGGCCCCCTTGAGCACCTCCGCAAGGGAGCGCGGCTGCGTTCCCTGCGCGAAGACGCCCTTCCATTCGTCCATGTCCTCCGGTCGCCCGCGATAGACGAGGCCGAACTTGTCGCACATGAAGATGTGCTCGCGGGGAACGCCTAGCTTGACGTACTGCTCGGCGCAGGCGACGGCCGCCGCGCCCGCTCCGACGAAGACCACCTTCACGTCCTGCATCCGCTTTTTCGCCAGATCCAGGGCGTTGATCAGGGCCGCTCCGGTAATGATGGCGGTCCCGTGCTGATCGTCGTGGAACACCGGGATCTGCATTTCGCTGCGCAGCCGGCGCTCGATGATGAAGCACTCGGGACTCTTCACGTCCTCGAGGTTGACGCCGCCGAACGTCGGCTCCAGCGCCTTGACCACCTTGCAGAACGTCTCGATGTCCTTCGCGTCCACCTCGATGTCGAACACGTCGATGTCGGCGAACTTCTTGAACAGGACGCCCTTGCCCTCCATCACCGGCTTGGAGGCGTAGGCGCCGATGTCGCCGAGTCCGAGCACGGCGGTGCCGTTGGAGATCACGGCGACGAGGTTTCCCCGGATCGTGTACTTGTACGAGAGGTCGGGGTCCTGCGCGATCTCCAGGCAGGGTTCCGCGACTCCGGGGCTGTAGGCGAGCGACAGATCGCGCGAGGTGGCAACCGGCTTGGTAGGGACGATCTCGATCTTTCCCTTGCGGCCGCTGGAATGGTAGTCGAGCGCGTCCTGCCGTGACGGGCGTCCTTTGGTCTCGAACGTGCTGGCCATGACGGCGCCTGTTTACCACGCATCCTCCTCGTGATACGCGCCGGCCCCGTGGCAGACGAGTTGGAGAAGTTGGTCCGGACGATGTTCCAGGCGCACCCGTGGCACGGCGTGGCCGCTGGAGATCCCGCCGGGGTGATCGAGGCCTACGTCGAGATCGTGCCCACCGACACCGTCAAGTACGAGCTCGACAAGCAGAGCGGCCATCTGCGCGTCGACCGGCCGCAGCGCTACTCGAGCCAGCCGCCGACGCTGTACGGATTCGTCCCGCAGACCTATTGCGGGGTGCGGGTGGGAAAGCGTTGCTCCGAGCGGACCGGAGTAGCCAACGTCCGCGGCGACGGCGATCCGATGGACGTCTGCGTCCTCACCGAGAAGACCATGGCGCATGCCAACTTCTTCCTCCGCGCGCGCCCGATCGGCGGCCTGCGCGTGATGGACGGCGACGAGGCCGACGACAAGGTGGTGGCGGTGCTGGAAGGCGACCTGGCATACGGCGACCTGCGGGACATCGCGGATGCGCCAAAAGGCTTGATCGAGCGGCTCCGCCATTACTTCCTCACGTACAAGCAGATGCCCGGCGAGCGGGCGCGCACCGTCCGCATCGCCGAGGTCTACGACCGCGTCGAGGCGGTGGAAGTCCTGCGCCGGAGCATCGACGATTACCGCGAATCCTTCGGCGACCCGCAGGCGCGCGCGACGCTGCTGGCGCGGCTCATCGGCGAACGGGAGTCTTAACGGTATTTGAGGCCGGTTCCGGTGTTGAAGACCACGACGCGGTCGCGTGGCTTCAGCCAGCCGCTCGCAGACAAGTCCTTCACCGCCGCCCACGCCGCGCCTCCTTCGGGGCAGACGTCGATTCCACTGCGCCGCGATAGCTCCTGCGCAGCCGGACCGATCCTGTTCTCGGCGACGGCCAGGGCCGTTCCCCGCGTCTCGCGCAAAGCCCGCAGGCAGATGAACCCGCCAATCGGATTCGGTACGCGCAGTCCATACGCTTCGGTGCGCGGCGATAGCCAGGGCTCCGTCTGTTCCGTACCCGACAGGAAGCCGCGGACGACCGGCGCGCACCCTTCCGCCTGTACGCTGACGAGGCGGGGCCGCTCCGGCCCGATCCAGCCGATGGCCTGCATCTCGTCGAACGCCTTCCACATTCCGATCAGGCCCGTGCCGCCGCCGGTCGGATAGACGATCGCATCCGGGAGCGTTCCCTGCATCTGCTCGAACAGCTCGTACGCCATCGTCTTCTTGCCTTCGACGCGGTAGGGCTCCTTCAGCGTCGACACGTCGAAGGCTTCGCGCGGACCATGCCCGGCGAGCCACTTGCCGGCGTCCGAGATGGTGCCGCGCACGAGGTGCGTATCGGCGCCATAATGGCGGCACTCCTCGACGAACGCGCGCGGCGTGTCCTCCGGCATCGCCACCGTGACAGGCAATCCAGCCGCGGCGCCGTAGGCAGCGAGGGCTCCCGCGGCGTTTCCCGCCGACGGGGCCGCGAGGGCGCGTGCTCCGAGGGCCTTCGCCATCGACACGGCAACCGCCATCCCTCGCGCCTTGAACGAGCCGGTGGGATTGCGCGACTCGTCTTTCACCCAGAGCTGGTCGTCGACGCGCAAAAGCGGAGTGAATCCCTCGCCGAGCGTGACCGCGCCCGCCGGATCGAGGGGCAGGACCGGCCCGTATCGCCACAATGTGGGAGGGCCAGCCGGTTCGAAGCGCTGGAGCGCATAGTCGACGCGCAACGGCATTCCGCAGCGCCCGCACACCGTGCGCAGCGCCCCCGGCTCGTGAAACGTTCCGCACGCGAAGCACGAGAGCCCTTTCAGATGCGGATTCAGCATTGGCGCCGTAATACAACAACAGCAGTGATCCCGTATCCGCCGATCGAGCCGCCGCATATCGCGGTGCGCTTTCCCGAGCCGCGGCGTGGCGAGGACGTCGTGGCGGTGAGCCGATCGCTCTCGCCGGCGTTGGTACTGGAGGCCTACCGGGGAGGCATCTTTCCCTGGCCCGTCCGTCAGGGCCTCGTGCCTTGGGCATCGCCCGATCCGCGCGCGATCTTTCCGCTCGCCTCGGCGGGGCCATGGCCGCGCACGGTGCGTCGCGCCTTCCGGTCGGATCTCCGCGTCTCGTTTGACGAAGCGTTCGACGACGTCATGCGTGCATGCGCGGATCGGCCGAGGGAAGGAACCTGGATCACGCCCGACATCCTCCACACGTATTCGGAGCTCCACCGCCTCGGCTGGGCGCACAGCGTCGAGGTCTGGCACGAATCGACGCTCGCCGGAGGGCTGTACGGCATCGCCATGGGCGCGCTCTTCGCCGGCGAATCCATGTTCCATCGTGTGAGCGGCGCATCCAAGGTGGCGTTTGCCTCCTGCGTGGATCGGCTGCGCGAGCGCGGCTTCCTCCTCTTCGACGTCCAGGTGCTGACCGCGCACCTGTCGCTTCTGGGCTGCAGGGAGATCTCTCGCGACGACTATCGTGCCCGCGTCCGGGAAGCCCTCGGGCGGTCAGCGCGCTTCGTCTGAAAGCCAGACAGGTCGGCAGTTTACACGGTACACTGCGTGCATGCGGTTCGGCATCGACTTCGGGACCACCCACACGGTCGTGGCCGTCATCGACCGTGGGAACTATCCGATCGTCTCGTTCGAGCATACCGACGCCATTCCCTCGATCGTCGGACTCGATCCCCAGGGCGAGCTGCGCTTCGGCCATGCCGAGCGCGGCTGGACGGTGCTCCGCTCCTTCAAGCGGCTCCTCAACGATGCTCACGTGGATACCGAGGTGCGGATCGGCGACCGGTCGATCCTGCTTGCCCAGCTCCTCACCCGCTTCTTCGCGCACGTCCGCGAGCAGCTCTTGCATCATTCAAACGCGGGCCTTCGCCGCAAGGACCGGATTGAGGCGGCCGTCAGCGTCCCGGCCAACGCCTCGACGGCGCAGCGCCTGATCACCATGGACGCGTACCGCCGCGCCGGCTTCGACGTGAAGGCGGTGCTCAACGAGCCGAGCGCGGCAGGATTCGAGTATGCCCATCGCTTCCGCGAGACGGTGACCGCCAAGCGCGAGTATGTGCTGGTCTACGATCTCGGGGGCGGAACGTTCGACGCGTCGCTCATCCACATGGAAGGACGCACCAACGAGGTCGTCACCTCGAGCGGCATCTCGCGTCTGGGGGGCGATGACTTCGACGAGGCCATCGCGCACCTCGTCCTTTCAAAGCGCAGAGGCCGCTCGCTGACTCCGCACCTGCTCGACGAGGTCCGCGAGCAGAAGGAGTCGCTCAATCCGAACACGCGGAAGTTCGTCGTCGACGAAACCGTGGTCCCCGTCGACGAGGTCTACGACGCCTGCGCCCCGCTGATCGAGCAGACGCTCTCGGCGATGGAACCCGCCATGCGCGATCCCCGCAGGGGAGAGGACGAGGTGGCCTGGACCGAGCTGGCCGGTATCTACGTGGTCGGCGGCGCCTCTTCGTTTCCGCCGGTGTACCGGCGGCTGCGCGAGAAGTTCGGCGCGCACCGCGTGCGGCGTTCGCCGCACCCCTTCGGGTCCTGCGCCATCGGTCTCGCCATCCACCTCGACGAAGGGGCGGGATACAAGCTGACCGAGAGGCTGACGCGCCACTTCGGCGTCTTCCGTGAGGACGAGCACGGCGGCCGCATCTCCTTCGACGTCCTGGTGCCGAAGGACACTCCGTTGCCGGCAGAGGTGTCCCGCCGGTATCGCGCGGCGCACAACGTCGGCCATTACCGGTTCGTCGAGTGCGGCCGCATCGACGAAGGACGCCCCGAGGGCAACCTCGCGGCCTGGGACGAGCTCCTGTTCCCGTTCGACCCTTCGCTGCGCGACCGCGATCTGGCGGCCGTCCCCGTGCAGCGCCTCGGTCACGGGCCGGAAGTAGAGGAAACCTACCGGTGCGGCGCCGACGGCACGGTCACCGCGAGCCTCCGCGTGCTCGACGACGGATTCGAAAAGACTGCGCGCCTGTCGCGGAGGTGAGGGATGCCGTATCGACGCGATCGTCGACAACCGGGAGCCCTCGCGGCCATTCCGTTTCCACATCGATTTCGTCGATCCCGACCATGCATCGCGCGACAGCGATGGCTCCATCCGGATGCCGCGGATCGAGCTCGACGAGTGCCTTCGGCGCTACGGGTGACCCACCGCGAAGGTTTCCCAGCCTCGCCGCCGCGCTTCCTCCAGCAGCAGCTTCACGCCGACGACCGTCGCGGGCCGTTCGTAGCCGAAGCTCGATCCGGTGCCGGAGTCGTGCAGGTCGAGAACCGCATCCATGCCGGCGCCGGCGCACTGCTCGACGTGCGCCGCCATCCGCTGGGCGAGCAACGGTCCGTCGGCTGGGCCCAGCGTCCAGTCGTCGAAGTCGCTCGTCCAGTGCTGGTGCGTCATCCCCATCGAGGCGATCACCGAGAGCCGGGGGTCCATCTGGTCGCCGGCGCTTCCCAGCGGAAAGCCGCCCGCGACGCGCTGAATTCCGTAGGGCAGCCGGAACGGAATGGGGCCGGAGCGCAGCAGGCGCAGCACGGCCTCGCCGCGGCGGACGTCCGCCGCGAACTCGCGCCATCGATCCGGCCGCAGATGCGAATAGGTGTGGTTTCCCAGCACCTGTCCTTCGCTCCGGGCGCGCTGCGCGATCGCCCGTGCTCGCCCCGGATCGCCACACCACGGCGCTTCCTCGACGTTGCGGCCGAGCAGGAAGAACGTGGCTGGGACGCCGAAGGCGAGGAGCACGTCGAGCAACGCTTCGGTGGACGGCCCGGGACCGTCGTCGAACGTCAGCGCGAACACGGCTCCACTATACTGCCGCCGTGCCGAAGCTCCGCCTCGTCCAGCTCCCGGTGCCTCCGCCGGCTGCGCTGGCAGCCACCGGCAACGTTCCTCTCGCCGCGGGATGCCTCGGCGTCGCCGCCCGTGTCCACGGGCTGGACAGGCGTCTCGAGATCGAGGTCCTCGAGCCGGCGGCGACCGACGTGCTCGGAGATACGCTCCTTGCCGACCGGATCGCGCGCGAAGAGCCGGAGTTCGTCGGGTTCTCGCTCTACCTGTGGAACAGCGAGCGCAGCCTGCATCTCGCCCGCGAGGTGAAACGACGGTCGCCGCGGACGAAGATTCTCATCGGTGGTCCGGAGGTCGGTCCCGACAACGCCTTCATCCTCCAGCAGCCCGGCGCGGACATCGCGGTCACCGGCGAGGCGGAGGATACCTTCGCGCGCGTCATGTCGGCGTTGCTGGACGGCAACAACCCTGCCGGACTTCCCGGCGTCGCCGTCCGGGGACCGCTGGGATTCACCGCGTTCGCGCCGCAAGCGGCGGCGAGCTTCCCGCTGGCCGACTACCCGTCGCCCTACCTCGCGCATCTGGTGCCGGTGGAACCGCATCGCTCGACGTACGTAGAGACCGTGCGGGGTTGCCGGTCGCATTGCACGTTCTGCTTCTATCCCCGCTCCTCGAGCGTGCTCCGCGTGCTGGATGTCGACGCGAGCGCCGCGCTGATCGGCGCGCTGCGCGACCGCGGGGCCCGCGAGGTGGTCTTCCTCGATCCGACCTTCAACCACCGTCCCGGCTTCGAGCCCCTCCTCGACGCGCTGGCTCGCGAGAACCCGTCGCGCGCGCTGACGTTCTTTGCCGAAGTCCGGGCGGAGGGGCTCACGGCGCAGCAGGCGAGAAAGCTCAAGCAGGCGGGATTCGATCGGCTGGAGATCGGGCTGCAGTCCGTCAACCGCGAAACGCTCAAGCGCGTGCGCCGCGGCGGATCGCCTTCGAGCGTCGCCGAGGCAGCGAGGATGCTGCACGCCGAGGGAATCGAGCTGCTCGTCGATCTGATCGTCGGGCTTCCCGGCGACACGCCCGAGGACGTGCTGCGCGGAATCGACTTTCTCGAGGAGCATGGCCTCGCCAGCGAGGCGCAGGTGTTTCCGCTGTCGCTGCTTCCCGGCACCGCGATGCGCGCCAGCGCCGTCGACGACGGGGTCGTCTTCGACTCCGCGCCGCCCTACCGCGTCCACCGGACGGCAACGTTCAGCGAGGACGAGCTGGTCGAGACGGTTCTCGCAGCCGAAGAGCGCCTGGGGCGCCGCCTGGACGAATGGCCCCGGCCGCATCTGGTGGATCCGGGCATCGACGGATTCGCGGCCCAGGCGGAGGGCGCGCAGCACGTGGCCCTCTGGTTCGACGCAAGCGATCTGTTCGCGCGCCGCAGCGACATCCTCCGCGCCATCGATGCGCGGCTGCGGCTCGATCCCTACGCGACGCTGGACATCGTCCTCCGGCCCCTGGCGCCGTTCCCGCTCGATCTCGTCGACGCGATCCGCCGGCGCCTGGACGACGCGCCCGCGAGCTACGCATCGCGGGCGCTGGAGCATCGCGGAGAAAACCTGCAGCGCCGCATCGTGGTCGTCGTGCGCGAGCCACATTACCCGCAGGACTGGATCGATGCCCTTCACCGGCGCGCGCAGGTCTTCCGCGACCAACCCGTGCACGAGGCGCTGCGCGAGGCGGAGAGGCTCGGATCCGATCTGCCTGGCGCGCGAGTGACCGGACCGGTGTCCGACGCTGCGCTCGCGGAGCTCGCGCGGCGCGCGGACGGGGACTTCGTCGCCTTTGCCGATCCGTCGCTCGAGCTTGCATGGACGCAGCGCGTGCTCGGATTCGGCGACGCGCGCTAGCCGCTGTGCGGCTACGGTTTGTGCTGTGCAGGCTATTCGGACTGAAGCACGGTCGACAGCCTCTCGCGGTCAACCGGCGAGATGGTGACGAACTTCACGCCGACGTCGTACCGGGCGGGCGATCCTTCGGGGAGCGCTTCGACCCAGACGACCTCGACGGTGCACATGACCTCGGACTGGTCCGGCAGGAAGAGCTCCAGCTCGAGGCGGTCGCCGGACATGGGCGGGTCGTCTGCATAGACGCGCAGGCCGCCGAGGCTGACGTCGACGGCCTTGCGCCTGCTGAACAGCGGCTGCCCGACCGGCCGACAGAACACAGGTGCATTGACCCGGTGGAACTTGCGGCGATCGTCCATCGCCGCAGCGTACCGGGCGGTCCGGCGACCGTCGACTTTCGTGCTCAGGATCCGCTGCCGTTTTCGGGCTCGTCCCAGTCTGGAATCTTCTGGTCGTCGTCGGCGGGCGGAACCGTCGCCTTCGGTGGGTCTGCGGGCTTCGCCGCCGGCTGCATCTCGGCCCGCTGCGCGGCAGTCAGCTGCGCATGGGCCGCCTGCTCCGGCTCGGACCGGAGCACCAGAGTGCCCGCGATCAGGGCGGCGAGGCTCAAGCTGACGAACAGCGTCTTTCCCAGGGTCGTCATGGTCTGTCTCCTTCGTTGCGAGGGTTCGTTTCACCTCCCGTGCCATCGCGTTTCCCTCGGGGAGCCTCCGTCCGACGGACACGATTCGTAGATTCGTAGCCTCGAGCGGCAGGGCATCCAGGCAGACGCCCGGCCTTGATTTCGCAGGTGCGGCTCGCCCACAGTGTGCTCCCACGGAGGCACCATGGGCCGTTATCAGGAGGTCTTCCGCCGGTCCTTGCAGGAACCGGAGGCATTCTGGGGCGAGGCCGCGCGCGCTCTCCGCTGGCGCAAGCCGTGGGAACGCGTGCTGGATCGCAAGGACCCGAAACGCCCGAACTGGTTCCAGGGCGGGGAGCTGAACACGTGCGAGAACGCGCTCGACGTCCACGTCGAGTCGGGCCGCGCCGATCAGCTCGCGCTCGTCTGGGACAGCGCAGTCGCAAACCAGACGCTGAAGTACACGTACCGTGAGCTGCTCCAGGAGACCGCGCGCTTCGCCGGAGCGTTGCGCCGCCTCGGCGTAGGGAAGGGCGATCGCGTCGTCATCTACATGCCGATGGTCCCCCAGGCGGTGATCGCGATGCTCGCCTGCGCGCGACTCGGCGCAGTCCACTCCGTGGTCTTCGGCGGATTCGCCGCGCACGAGCTCGCCGCGCGAATCGAGCACGCGCGTCCGAAGGCGATCGTGTGCGGCTCGTGCGGTCTCGAGCCGGGCCGGACGGTGCCTTACAAGCCGATGGTCGACAAGGCGATTTCCATCTCGAAGCACAAGCCGGAGAAGGTGATCGTTCTGCAGAGACCTCAGCTCGAGGTGGAGCTGCAGAAGGGACGCGACGTCGAGTGGAACGACGCCGTCGCGGGCGTGGAACCGGCGGCCTGCGTGTCGGTCTCCGCGACCGACCCGCTGTACGTGCTCTACACCAGCGGCACCACCGGTCGCCCGAAGGGAATCGTGCGCGACAACGGCGGACACGCCGTCGCCCTCAAGTACAGCATGGGCGCCATCTACAACGCGCGTCCTGGCGAGCCGTACTGGGCCGCGAGCGACATCGGCTGGGTGGTAGGCCACTCGTACATCGTCTATGCGCCGCTCCTGAACGGGAACACGACCATCCTCTACGAAGGCAAGCCAGTAGGGACCCCGGATGCCGGCGCGTTCTGGCGGGTGGTCTCCCAACACGGCGTGCAGACGTTGTTCACGGCGCCCACCGCGTTCCGCGCCATCCGCCGCGAGGATCCCGAAGGCAAGTTCATCCAGAAGCATCATCCGACGCAATCGCTGCGGGCGCTCTACCTCGCCGGCGAGCGCTGCGATCCGGAGACGCTGCAGTGGGCGCAGCAGAAGCTGCGGATCCCCGTGGTCGACCACTGGTGGCAGACCGAGACCGGCTGGCCCATCGCAGCGACCGGGCTACGACGTCCGCGTGCTCGACGAGACGGGAAACGACGTCGCGCGCGGCCAGAACGGCGCCATCGCCATCAGGCTTCCGCTTCCGCCGGGATGCCTGCCCACGCTCTACGACGACGACGCGACGTTCGAGAGCGCCTATCTCGCGAGGTATCCGGGCTACTACCTGACCGGCGACGGCGGATTCTACGACCAGGACGGGTACCTCTCGATCATGGGCCGCATCGACGACGTCATCAACGTCGCCGGCCACCGGCTCTCCACCGGAGCCATGGAGGAGATCCTCGCCTCGCACAAGGACGTGGCCGAGTGCGCCGTGGTGGGTGTGAACGATCAGCTCAAGGGTGAGGTGCCGGTCGGATTCGTCGTCCTCAAGTCCGGTGTGCAGCGCGTTGAAAAGGAGTTG
>VBKI01000093.1:101174-103860 GCA_005879535.1 Deltaproteobacteria bacterium
AGGCCGCGATTGTTCCAAAGTTACCCAAGACGCGTTCCGGCAAGATTCTCCGCGGCACCATTCGCAAGATCGCGGATGGAATCGAGTTCGCCATGCCCGCGACCATCGAGGATCCCGCGTCGCTCGAAGAGATGAGCCGCGTGCTCTCGCACCTCGGCTACCCGCGCAAGGCCTAGCCCGCCTCAAGGCGGATACCTACCCTCCTTGCATCGGAGGGTGGGGTGGCGAGCGAGGGGAACGTTCCGAGTGGATGGCGTGGCATCCGGTCCGATTTCGCACACTTTTGCGGCATCCATGGCGCTGTCGCCTTCGGCGAGCGACTGCGGTTTCTCTTCGCGTCGCGGGCATTCTGGGCGCTTGCCACCTACAGATTCGGGCGTTGGGTCTATGCACGCCCCCGCCGGCCGCAGACGCTGCTACTCCGCGCCCTCTACGTCCTGTCGTTCGAAGTTGGACGCCTGATCACCAAGACGAGCCTCAGCGTGCGCTCCCGGATCGAGCGCGAGGTCTGGATCGCTCCACGCGGTGAAGTCTTCGTCTCCTTCGGCTCGCGCTTGGGGCGCGGCTCGATGCTCCACGGCGGCAACACGCTCGGCATCGGCGGCAGGGCCGGCGCGCGCGGGCATCCCCAGGTCGGGGAGCGGGTCGTCTTCGCACCCGGAGCCTCGGCCATCGGTCCCGTGCAGATCCCCGACGGCTGCGTGATCGCAGCGAACAGCGTGGTCGGCCGATCGCTGCCGCGATCGAGCGGCTGGGCAGGGTTGCCGCCGAAGCCGGTTTCGCCGGAGCGGATCCCGGTTCCGGCGCCGCAGCGGTTCGACACCCCCGTGGACGAGGAGGAGGCGGAGATGCGTCCCGAATATTTCTGGCCCGCTTACAAGGCGGACCTCGAGCGGCACCTCGTGTACCACCCCGGCGCCGGCGTCCTGACCCGCCTGCGCCATGCGCTGACGCTGGACGGGTCGTGGGCGATGGCGGTGTACCGATTCGGACGCCGGCTGAAGACGGTCCCGATGAGCCCGTCGGTCACCCCGCTTCTCTGGATCCTGTACTCCATCGCCGAGGTGATCCTGGGCGTGCTCACGTCGATCTCGATCGACCTGGACGCGCACATCGAGCCGGGCTTCTATGTCGGGCACTTCGTTTCGCTCCGTATCGGCCCGGGCGTCCGCATCGGCAGGAACTGCTCGGTCGGGCAGATGTGCACCATCGAAGGAACCGGCGCCTATCCGGCGATGAACGCGCCGAGGCTCGGCGACCGCGTTTACCTGGGATCGGGCGCGAAGGTGATCGGCCCGCTGCGCATCGCGAACGGCGCGGCGATCTGCGCCAACTCGGTGGTCGTCGACGACGTGCCGGAGAACGGCGTGGTGCTCGGCATCCCGGGTGTCATCATCTCGACGCGCGGCAGCGGCGACTTCATCTACCTGGGCTCGGGAACGGGCGTGCGCGACGTACTGCCTGCGCCCGAGGTCCCCGGCGCCTTCACGACCAGCTAGGGAGGCGACCATGGTGCAACAGCGGATCAAGGCGGTCTTCGCGGAGGTCTTCCAGATCGATCCGGCCACGCTTCCGCCCACGGCATCGCCAGCGGACGTCCAGGGTTGGGACTCGTTCGGTCACCTCGCGCTCGTCGAGGCGCTGCAGAGCGAGTTCCGCGTCGAGTTCGAGGTGGAGGACATTGCCCGGATGGACAACCTCGCAGCCATCGAGCAGATCCTCCTTCGCCGGGGCGCGGCGTCGTGAACTTTGCGGATCGGCTGCTGGCGGGCAAGGACGCCAGCCGGCCGGCGTTGATCACGCTCGAGGCGGCGCATTCGTACGGCGAGCTGTCCGCCGCGGTGTCGTCGGTCGCCACGTTCCTCCTCGGAGCGGGCGCGGAACGCGGCGAATGCGTGGGAATCGTCGCCGACAACTCCTTCTTCTGGGTGGCGGCCTACCTCGGGGCGATGCGCGCCGGCTGCGTCGCCGTCCCGGTCTCCCCCGGGTTGACGCCGGCCGACTGCGGCGCGGTCGTCGAGCAGACCGGCATGCGCATCGCATTCGTCGAGACGCGGATGGCGGCGTCGTGCGCACGATGGCTGTCCCGACCGGCGCGCGTGATCCTCGACGCTCCCGGCCCCGCGCCGTTCGACGGCGCATCGATCTGCACGCTTGGCGAGCTGGTGGCGCAGCCAGGCGATGCGCTCGCGCGAGGCGGCGGCGACGATCTCGCCGCCCTTCTCTTCAGCTCGGGCTCGACCGGCAAGCCGCGTGGCGTGATGCTTTCGCACCGCAACTTCATCGCCAACACCGGCTCCATCGTCGAGGCGATTGGCCTCAGCGCCTCGGATCGGGCGATGGCCGTGCTCCCGTTCCACTATTCGTTTGGCGCCTCCGTCCTGCAGACGCATCTGGCCGTCGGCGGAACCGTCGTGATCGACAAGCGGTTCCTCTTCCCCGACAAGGTGCTGCAGCGGATGATCGAGACCCGCTGCACCGGCTTCGCCGGTGTGCCGAGCCACTACCAGATCCTGCTGCGCAAATCGCGCTTCAAGGAAATGGGGTTTCCCGACCTGCGCTGGATCCAGCAGGCCGGCGGCAAGCTGCAGGCGCCGTTCGTGCGCGAGCTGCGGGAAGCGAAACCAGCGCTGCGGCTCTACGTGATGTACGGAGCGACAGAGGCGACGGCGCGCCTGTCCATTCT
>VBKI01000094.1 GCA_005879535.1 Deltaproteobacteria bacterium
GAGTCACGCTGCGCGTGCTCGACGAGCAGGGACACCCTGTCGCTTCCGGCGAGACCGGAGAGATCGTCGCCGAAGGGGAGAACATCGCCCGCGGCTATTTCCAGGATGCCGCGGAGACCGCGGTCACCTTCCGCGACGGGCGACTGCACACAGGCGATCTGGCGACCGTCGACCGGGATGGATACGTGACCGTCCTGGGACGGGCGAAGAGCTTCCTCAAGTGCGGCGGTACGCGGACGAGCGCGGAGCGCTTCGAGGAAGCGCTGCTGGCGTTCCCGGACATCGTGGAGGCGGCCGTGATCGGTGTCCCGGACGAGGTGATGGGCGAGGCGCCCGCCGCGTTCGTGGTGGCGCGCGACCCAGGCGACCCGACCGTCGCTGCGCGCCTGCGCGAGTTCGCCGAGTCGAAGCTGCCGCTGGCGCTGCGGCCGAAGCTCATCGAAGCGGTGCGGGAACTGCCGAAGAGCGCCTCCGGCAAGGTGCAGCGGATCAAGCTGCACGACCGGTTGCGGGCGCGGCAAGATGCCGCCTGAGTGCATCGGACGTTCCTGCTTACGTGGAACCCGCGGGTCTACGCCTGG
>VBKI01000095.1 GCA_005879535.1 Deltaproteobacteria bacterium
ACCGTGCAGGAGCTGCTGCTGGTTGTGGTCGGAGCGAGAGCGCAAGGGGTTACGCTCGAGGTCGACCCGGCGGGGCCGCCGCTGACGGTGAAGCCCACCGTGCCCGAGGGCGCGCTCTTGGTGCCGCTCGCCGTGTCCTCTACCGTCACGGTGCAGGTGAGCGGGCTGTTGGCCGGGGTCGACGCGGGGCAGTCCAGCGTCGTCGACGTCGTGCGGGTGATGACCGCCACCGTATCGGTCCCGCTGCTGCCGGAGTGAACCGATCCAGGTCCCGGGCTGTAGGTGGCGGTGATGGTGTAGCTGCCGGTCTGATTGGCACTGAAGCTCACCGTGCAGGAGCTGCTGCTGCCGCTGCTCGGAGCGAGAGCGCACGGGGTGACGCTCGAGCTCGAGCCGGCGGGGCCGCCGCTGATGCTGAAGCCCACCGTACCCACGGGCGCGCTTTTGGTCCCCCCCGCCGTGTCGGCCACCGTTACCGTGCAGGTGAGCGGAGTGTTGGGCGAGGTAGAGTCCGGGCAGTCCAGCGTCGTCATCGTCGTGCGCGTGCTGACCTCGACGGTGTCGGTGCCGCTGCTGCCGCTGTGGACCGTGCCGGCGGTGGGGCTGTAGGTGGCGGTAATGGTGTAGCTGCCGGTCTGATTGGCACTGAAGCTCACCGTGCACGAGCTGCTGCTCGTGCTGCCCGTGATCGGCGCCAGCGTGCAGGGGTTTGGGGTGACGGTCGAGCCGGCGGCGCCGCTGATCGTGAAACTTACGGTGCCTTCGGGGGCGCTCTTCGTGCCGCTCGCGGTGTCCGTAACCGTGACGGTGCAAAGGAGCGGGCTGTTCGCCGAGGTCGAGTCCGGGCAGTCGAGGGTCGTCGAGGTGGTGCGGGCGGTGACCATCAGCGTGAAGGTACCGGAACTCGGATTGATCGGAACGTTCTGTCCGCCTGGCCCATGGCCGACGAGGATGCCACCGGAATAGTTCGCGGTGATGGTGTGAGTTCCGGGTTCGCTTGGAGTGAAAGTCACCGAGCAGCTGCTCTGGTCTCGCGAGGAGGCGACGGGCACGAGAACGCAAGTAGCAGGAGCGAAGGTGCCGGCCTTGGAGCTGGTGAAGCTCACCGTTCCAGGCGGGTTCACCCTGTTTCCAGGCGCGCTCGAGGTGTCGGTCACGATGGCAGTGCAGGTGACCGTGCTGTTGACGAGAACATTGGCGGCGCTGCAAACGACCCCCGTCGCCGTCGAGTGAGGGGTATTGCCGGGATGGTCGGTGAACGTCGTCTGGGCCGTCCAGCCTGACCCCTGCCCGGTGGCAGTCGCGAGGAAGGACACCCCGCCATCGAACATGTTGACCTGGAACTCGCTGTTCGTAAATGCGCCGCGGTCATCGGCAATGGCGATGAGGGTGGTGTCTGGATCTCCACTCGACTGATGGATGTTGATTGTGATGGTCTCGTTCGGACGCCACCCTTCTCCCGTCAGTGTCACTGTATCGCCGGGCGAGTAGTCCGGCTTGTCGCTGCGCAGCGTGGAGTAGAAGAACGCCTCGGAGGAGGCGAGCGCGGTCTGAGCGCCGCCGAACCCGCCGGTGGCGAGCACGGTGCCGGTATGCGGGACATCGAAGAAGTTGGAGGCGAAGAGCTGCCTCGCGGTGGTCGGCGATTCGACTGCGCCGAACGCGCCAGTGACAGGATCGTAGACCTCGGCGGTCGCGACGGGCTGTCCGCCGTTCGTGCCGCCGGCGATCAGGACACGCCCGTTGTAAAGCAGTTGTACGCCGAGGTGACCGCTGCGAGCGGTGCTCATCTGCGCGGGCACGAGCGTGAAGGTATTCCTGATGGGATCGTAAACCTCGGCCGTATCGAGGTCCCGGTTCGCCGCGCTCTCGCCGCCAGCGACGAGGACCGTGCCGTCGAGCAACAGCGCCGCGCTGGCGAGTGCGCGACCGACGCTGAGTCCGCCCGCTGCGGCAACCGTGCCGCTGCTTGGGTCGTACAGTTCCGCAGTCCCCAGTGTTCCGGACGAGTTGGAGCCTCCTGCGATCAGAACGACTCCCTGAGGCAATCTCGTGGCAGTGTGGTTCTGCCGCGCCGTCGAGAGCGAACTGGGCGCCCCTGAAACGGCTCGAGCATCCGGATCGTAAAGCTCGAGCTGGGCCACCGCGCTCACGCCGTCGGTGCCTCCTGCCAGCAGCACCCGCCCATCGCCGAGCAGCGTGCTCGTGTGCTGACTGCGCGGCGTGCTCATCGACCCGACTCGGATGAACGTGCCCGCGGCTGGATCGAAGAGCTGAGCGTCGGCGACCGGCTGCCCGTCGTTGCCGTTCCCTCCCGCGATCAGGATCGTGCCGTCATTGAGCCGCGTTGCGGTGTGCCCCCAGACGGGAGTGGGCAGAGGCGAGGTGAGAGGCGCGTAGCGCCCGGTCGCCGGATCGTAGATCTCGGCTGACGCCAAGGGCTGGCCGGCGACATCCTTTCCCCCGGCGATCAACACTGAACCGTTCGCGAGGAGCGTGGCGGTGTGTCCGCCGCGAGCCTGGTTCAAGTCTGCCATTGGCACCCAGGTCCCGGGCTCTTGCGCCCAGAGCGGCGTCGCAAACAGGAGCGCAGCAGCCAGAAGCCATGGAGTGCCACGCACACGACGACTGAAGCGGGCGCGTTCGATCGGCGTTGGCATCTAGTACCCCCCACGCCACGAGGACTCGGCGAGTTCCGAGTGCCTCGCTTACGACCATGGTCTCTCCAGTCGGCCGCGCTATCAGGTAAACCCTTGAATCGGAATCAGGTAATTGCCGAATGGAAGTGAGCTTGTTCCAGACCGAAGCAGGTCTGGGACACCTCTAGCGGCAAGTGTGCGCTCGCTTGGGTCGTCCTTCACGGCCCTGAGGCGGCGTGGAGCTTCGAAGAACTCAAGCGCGACCGACAGTGAGGTTCGTCACTGCATCCGTTTCTCGCGGCGGTTCGACGCGTGCGCGGTCGGCCACTGGCAATAGCGCGACGAAGGCTCCGAGGAATAACGGCGCGCGGCGAGTAGTCGGGAACGGCGGAACATGGAGAAATCCGATGACGAGGTTGCGCACGTTCCCTGCTCCGACTTTTCATTCAATGTCGCTCACCCGCGCCGCATTCTTCCACGCGCGCGTCGGCGACACTCCCGCTCTCTGCAGCGTACTCGATCACGGCCTGCCGGCAGACGCGTGCAACGAGCGCGGTGAGACGCTGCTGCACGTCGCCTGCTCAAACCGGCGCTTCGACGCTGCATGCCTCCTGCTCGAGCGCGGCGCGAAGCCAGAGTCGCGCAGCGATCTCGGCTTCACCCCGCTCACAACCGCTGTGATGGACGCGGATCACCGGGTGATCGCGTTGCTTCTCGATCATGGCGCCAATCCCGACGGCGCCGGCCCGGAAGGCCTGACGCCTTTGATGCTCGCAGCCATGCTCGATTGCGTCGAGCTCGTCGACCTGTTGCTCGAACATGGTGCCTCGTTGGATCTGGCGCTCGCGGACGGTTCGACCGCGTTATCCGTGGCCCTCGCGGTCGAGGCGCTGCGCGCCGCACAACTCCTGCTGGGTCGCCGGCCCGGCCGAGCGTCACTGATCATGTCCTGACGGCGAATTTCTTTCCGACGAATGCCACAGCGGTCGTCGAACTCTGTGGTTGCGAAACCAGACAAGGAGAAGTGGAGATGGATCTCAAGTCGATGAAGATGGCGGTGCTGGCGTGCTTGTCGGCGCTCTGCGGTTGCGCGAGCTTGGGCCGCGAGGCGAGGCGAGAGCCGGTCGAGCGGCTCGACGAGCACGGAATCAGCGCACCCGTCCTGGAGGTCGAGGCGGGCAACGTCCTTGCGTTCGTCAACGCCGATGCGCGACCTCACCAGATCTATTCGAATGACTGCGCCGAGCTGTCGTCTACCGTCCTCAACCCCGGGGAGACCTACGCCGTCGCGATCGGCGTCGGACCCAAGGTGTGCCACTTCCAGGATCTACTCGCGCCGCTCTCCACCGGCTACTTCGGCACCCTCCGGGTACGCGACGAGCAGGAGGAGCGGCGCCTGGCGACGCAGGACTGATGCGCGGCGCGTGAATAAAGCCGCTGGTGCCCTGGTCGCAGCGGTTGGACCTGGCCGCTCGGAGGGGTATTGCCGCATCGAGTTCAGTCGTTCGAGGCAGTGGTGCCGACCCACATGAGGCCGGCTACAATCTCGTTCGGTGGCTTTTGCGCAACGACCACGACGCCGAGGATGCCACTCTCTCGCGGCCGCCACCGCGGATGTGCCTGGGCAGGAGAAGGTCATCGTCGGCTCGCCTTGAGGTCCACTTCTCTCCGGAGGAATCGATGCACAAACGAATGCTGCTCTTCCCGCTTGCCTTGGCGGCCTGCGGTGGTTCTCCCTCGAGCTCCGGGCCTGCGATGGTTTCGCTGCGGGCTGGGGGCGTGACTCCCTCCACGATTTCCGTGATGGCCGGGGCTCGGCTGGAGTTCACCAACGAAGATACGGTCAACCATCAAGTTGTCTCAAACGACTGCTCCGAGCTGAGCTCGCCCGTTCTCGCTGCGGGCGCGAGCTTCACCGCGACGATGGGCGCCGGTCCGAAGACGTGCACGTTCTCGGACGCTCTCATGCCCGGGAAGACCGCCTTCCAGGGCACGGTGACCGTGCAGCAGTCTTCGACAGGCGATGCCGGTTACGGCAATCCCTATCCTTAGAGGTCTGGCGACTTCATGATCCGTGGATCGCGGTGAGGATGCCGAATGCGCAGAAGACTGCACCGGCGACCCGCCGCACCGCGACCTCGGGCAAGCAGCGGCCGGCAGCTCTGCCGATCGCGACCGCCAGCAATGCCCCAACCCAGAGACCCAACGTCGCGCCCGAAAATACCTGCCAGCGGTGGTCCGGGAACCGCGCCACCAGTGCCGCCGTGCCGATCTGCGTCGCGTCGCCCCACTCCGCCGCGAATACGAGCCAGAAGCTGGTGGTCAGGACCCGATCCGCAGCCGCAGCGTTCGCTGATTCCCCGATCTCTTTGCGTTGAAAGAGCAGACGCAGTCCGAAGGTGATGAACAGGCCGGCGGTCCCGAATGTGAGCAGCCAAGTTGGCAGCGCTCCCAGGACACTGGCCAAGGCTACGGCGATGAAACCGTGCGCGAGAAAGGCCGCGCATGCGCCGAGCAACACCGGCCACGGTCGATTCCGCGTGGCGAGGAGCAGCACGGTGTAGAGCGTCTTATCCGGCAGCTCCGCGAGCAGGATGAGCAGAAAACTCAAGAGCAATGGAAGTGCATTCACGTCGACGGCGACCGCGGCTGCTGGCTGGAAATTCCTGCTGGGAATAATCGCCCTGCTCGACCAGCCTACGTCGAAGAGCAAACGACGTTGTAGACCTTCAACGCGCGCACCTGATCGAAGAAGGGTCGCTCCGGATCGATGCGGGCCCCGCGATCCTCGGCGACCTGGATCCTCACCGGGCGAATGGATTGCAAAAGGCGGATGCATTCGCTCGGGTCGACCCCCGTGCGGCTCACCACGTCCCGATGAGCCTCGAATCCGACCGCGAACCCAGGCGCCCTGCGCAGGGTCTCCAGCGCGCCGCGGAGCACGTTGATCTCCGCCCCTTCCACGTCGATCTTGAGCACGACGCTGGCATCTTCGATTCCAAGATCGTCGACGCGCTCGACGGAGAACTCGCCCTCGGCCTCAGGCACGATGAACTTCGCAGAATCCGTCCGATCGCGTGGGCTGCTGTCGAGCCGCGCCCGGCCCGGGAAGTCGCTCACCGCTGCATTCTTCGGGACGGCGGTCATCGGCAGTCGTCCGAGATTCGACACGAGGAACGGGAACGCCTCGGCGTTCGGCTCGAAGGCGGTCACGCGACGAAAGTGCGGGAAACGCGCCGCAACGAGCACCGAGAAGATCCCGATGTCCGCGCCGCAATCGATGAGCTCGATGGGTCGTGGCAGTGACTCCGCTGCGGTGACGAGCGCCTCCACGAACGGGGCTTCGTAGCTGGAGACGTAAGACTCGTCCCACCATTCGTTGCATTCTCGATGCAGCGGCACGTCGAGCGATCCGCCCAGGACGGGAATCCGGACCACCTTGTCCAGAAGCCCGAGGCGTTGCGTGATTTCCAACAGCCGCCACCCGCCTCGATAACGGTTGCGGACGAGGTAGACGGCAAGCCGCCAGTACCAGGGAGCCACTGCGATCGGGCTCGTCGCGTCCATCCCGCTGAACATAGGCTCGCCCGCGCTCGTGCGGGAGGGCGCCCGGCCACCCGCCTGCCGTGTAGCCAAGGGAGTGAGTAGATTCGTTCAATCGGGAGGGAGAGATGAGTGGACACCGCTACCCCCTGGCCAAAGGCGGCGGTGGAATGAGCTCGCTTGCGCGGCGGTGGCGTTTGCTATCGGTGCAAGCCTTCGGTCGTTCTGGACCGCTGGTGCTTTCGCGCGTTGCCTCCGCAGCGCTCACCTTCGGCCTGCCGCTCGTCCTGGTGCGGGTGCTCGATCCGCATTCCTTTGGAACCTACAAGCAGTTCTTCCTGGTCGCGCAGACGCTGCTGCTCGTCGGGCAACTCGGGCTGACGCAATCGCTGTACTACTTCTTGCCGCGCGGGGCGGCGCAGCGCGGGGCGTACGTCGCGCAGGTCGTGGCGCTGCTGGCGGGTCTCGGAGCGCTGCTCGGCATCGCCATTTGGACTCTTTCTCCTCTGCTGTCCCGATGGCTGGCCTCGCCTGACCTCGTCGGATTGCGCATACCGCTCGCGGTGTATTCGGCTGCGATGCTCGCGGCCGCGCCTCTCGAGGCCACGCTGGTGTGCGAAGGCCATCTGCGCAAGGCGGCCTTCGCTTACACGGCGAGCGATGTGTTGCGCGCCGCAGCCATCGTCCTCGCGGCCGCCGTCTTCGGCGACACGTGGCTCTTCTGGGCCGCTTGCCTCGTCGCAGTTTTGCGAGTCGGAACGCTGTGGTCGCTCGTGGGCTCAGGGCTCGCGCCGCGCGCGGCGCCGCGCTGGTCGCTGCTGCGGCCGCAGCTTGCCTATGCGCTTCCGTTCGCCGGCTCGAGCCTTCTCTACGTGGTTCACAAGTACCTCCCGCAGTACGTGGTCTCCGCCTGTTTCGACCCGGCCACCTTCGCGCTCTTCGCCGTGGCGTCGTTTCATCTCCCCGTCATCGACATCATCTACACACCGACGTCAGAAGTGTTGATGGTCGAGCTGGGCCGCCGGGAGTCGATGCGGGACCTCCCGGGCGCAGTACGCCATTGGCAAGACTCGATCGAGAGGCTGGCGACGCTGCTTTTCCCGGCCGCGGTAGGGTCCTGGCTGGTCGGTCCGATCCTCCTCCCCATGCTCTTCACGGCCGATTACGCGCCCGCCGTGCCTTTGTTCATGCTGGCGACTGCGGAGATTCCACTGTGGATCTTCCCCTGCGACGCGGTTCTTCGTGCGTCGGGAGACACGCGCTTCCTGTTCCGTTTCAATGCCGTTCGCCTGCTGGTCACAGCCGTGCTGGTCCTGGCCGGCATCCGACTGCTCGGGATTCAGGGGGCGATCGGCGCGGCGATTGTCGCCGAGTCGCTCGGCTGCGCGGTGCTGCTCTCGCGCGCGGGACGATACCTGCGGGTGTCGACCCGCGATCTGGTCGATTGGCGCGCTCTCGTGCGCATCGCGACCTGTGCGGCCCTCGCGGTCGTGCCGGCGCTTGCGCTGCGATTCGTGCTACCGGGCGGGCCGCAGCTGCTGATCGCGTCCGTACTCGTCTACTCTGCCGCTTACTTCACGGTGCGAGCCGTGCTCGGCAGATCCGCTGTTGCAACGACTGCCCCGTTCACGGCCGGGCTCATCGAGAAGTAGCGACGCGGCGCAGGGCACAGAGCCCGATACAGCGCGAGCACCCGGTCCGCGACTCGATCAATCGAATGACCCTCCACGATCCGGGCGCGCGCGGCCAACCCCATCGACGGCGTTTCCAACGCCCGGATCAGGGCGCCGGCAAGCGCGGGCGGATCCTCGGGGGGAACGAGAAGGCCATCGATACCGTCGTCGATGGCGTCCGGCGAGCCGCCCACTGCCGTCGCCACCGTCGAAAGCCCACAGGACATTGCCTCGAGGAGGGCGACGGAGAGACCCTCGCTTCGCGAGGGCATGACTGCGACGTCCGCGGCGCGCAGGAATGGCGCAGGATTGCGAATCGGACCAACGAATCGCACTCCGCGCAGCCCGGCGGCGTGCTCTCGCAGCGCGGCGGCGTCTTCGCCGTCGCCTACGATACATAGCTGCGCCCGGTCCTCGAGATGAGGCCAGGCGTCGAGGAGGACGTCGATTCCCTTCACGTACGACAGCCGGCCAGCATAGACGACCATCGGCGAATCCGAAAGGCCGAGCTCGCGACGCAGCTGTGCGCGCTCGGTCGAATTCGCTGGGTGGAAAACGCGGGTATCGACCCCGTTCGGAATGAAATGGATGCGACCTTCGTCCACGCCGGCGCGCAAGAGCTCCACGGTGATCGGCTTGCAGATGCTCACGAACGCGTCGCCGAAACGTCGCGCTGCCGCAAGCTGCAACCGGCCGGAAGCGCCTCGTGCTTGGAGCTGTGCGACTTCCACCGGGCTGTGCGGGTTCAACACGAGCGGCTTTCCGAGCATCGCGCGACCCAGGTAGCCGACGAGTGCCGGCGCCATGAGCTGGTGGGCGTGGAACAGATGGATATCGTTCCGCAATCGATGCAGCGTCGCGAGGGCGCCGAGCAAGTAGGACGCGGCGCGGATCCCACGCGGCAGACTGGCATCGCCCACGCGATGCACGTGCACGCCGTCCATGCACTCCTGGCGGGAAAGGCCTGTGTGGTGGCGTGTCAAGACGTGCACTTCGACGCCGTGCTCGACGAGCCGACGCGCGAGCTGCAGGGTATGCGTCTGGATACCGCCGATGAACGGCGGAAAAACGCCCGCGAGCATGCCGATACCGAGCGGCATCGAGGTTGCGAAGGTACGGACGGCCTCGCTTGGCGGCAACGTCGACGAGCATGCGGTCTACGTCCGCAGCGAATGGCACAAATTCCAACAGATGGGCGCCCCGCTGCAGGCTTTTGCTGCGCGCGTGGTTCCGCTGCCGCGTTCTGTGCTCGACGTCGGCTGTGGTGCAGGGCAGGAACTCTTGCCTTATCTGGACACCGTATCCGTTGGAATCGATGTCCGACGGAGCGGTCTCGTCGAGGGACGATCGCTGTTCGGCTCCCGGGCGCCATCGCTGCTCGTCGGCGTCGGTGAAGCGCTTCCCTTCGCCCGCGCCGCCTTCGACGTCGTGCTCTGCCGGCTCGCCGTCCCCTACATGAACGTCCGGATGGCTCTCGACGAGATGGCGCGCGTCCTCGCTCCAGGCGGCGTGCTGGTGCTGCAGGTACACCACCTGCGCTACTACCTGCGGCGACTCCTCCGGGCGCGCACGCTCAAGGAGATCGTGCATGCGCTGCGCGTGATCGGACGCGGCGCCGCCTTCGAGCTCACCGGCCGCCAGATGCGCGGCGAGGTGTTCCAGCTGATCGGCTCGCTGCAGCGTATGCTCACCGCGGCTGGGTTCGCGGTCGTGGAGATCGACCAGAGGGATCGGACAGCGCCAATCGCGGTTGCACGGCGCCGGTAAACCCTGGCCTATTCGTGTGGCCGGACCTGCTTGCGGACCTTCTTGAGGAAAGTCCGGGTGCACCGGCCGTGCGTGCTCTCGTGGTTCATGATCTCGGCAAGCAGACGCGCCTTCGCGTCCTCGGTCAGCACCGTAGATGCGTTCACTTCGGAGGCGAGCTGGATGCCTTCGGGCGTGACCGGAACCTTGGGCCCCTTGGGAGTCACCTCGGCGCGGTAATGTGAGGGCTTCGTCTTGGTGACGTCGTGGAACCGCGACGACGTATCGGCTCGCCGGCCAGAGCCATGACAGCTTGGACACGTTGCTGAGCTGCGGCCGAGCGCGTTGCCGATGCGCCCGTCCCCGCCGCAGAGGCGGCAGACTTCAGTCTCCATGGGAAGCGTGTACCACCGATCGACTCCCTCGGCGTTGAGATAGTGAGCGTCCCTACTGCCTCGGGTTCCGCATGCTCATGTTCCGGCTGGCGATGGAGGAAACATGGAAATCAAGTGGCGGCACGACGTCGATCAGGTGCTGAAAGAGGCAAAAACCGAGCGCAAGCCTGTTCTGCTCGACTTCAGCGCCGCGCCGACGTGAGGGGGGTGCGCTCGGCTGGATGCCGAGGTCTACCCGGATGAGCGCGTCGCCCGCTTCATCACGGAACAGGACTTCAAGCGGTTCGGGGAGCGATATGGCGCACAGTGGACGCCGACGATCCTGGAGCTGAACCCTGACGGAGTCGAACAACACCGCGTGGAGGGATTTCTCCAGACTGATGATTTCCTCGCCCAGCTGAAGCTCGGCCTCGGCAAGAGCGCCTTCAAGGCGAAGCAATGGCAGGACGCCGAGCGTCAGTTTCGCGAGATCGTCGATCGATTTGGGCAGTCCGACGCCGCGGCCGAGGCGCTCTACTGGGCAGGCGTCTCGCGCTACAAGGCGACGGGAGACGCGAGCGCCCTCAAGGAGACGGCGGCGGCCTTCGGCAGCAGGTATAGCAACAGCACCTGGGCGAAGAAGGCATCGATCTGGAAAGGATGAGGAGCGGCGCGCTCCGAGGCGATCATCAGTTGCAGCTCTAACCGCCTCTCAAGCGCGATGGAGGCTTTCCACGGCCTGCAATATCGCCTGCAATTCCACTGGCTTGACGAGATGCAGGTCGAACCCGACGGCGCGCGCCCGCGCGACGTCGTTCTCCTGACCATATCCGGTGACGGCGATCAGCCGCGTGGTGGCGCAGCGGCCATCCTGCCGGATCCGCTGGGCCAGCTCGTACCCATCCATCAGCGGCAGCCCGAGGTCGAGAATGCTGACGTCGAACTCCCGCTCGTCGATGAGCGAAAGCGCCTCCAGCCCGTCATGCGCTACCGACACGTCGTGGCCCTCGATGCGCAGAGCTTCGGCCAGCATCTCCGCTGCGTCGCGGTTGTCGTCCACCACCATCACACGCTTCTTGAGCGAGGCCGCCCGCGCACCGAGCGCCGGAGAGGCCACGTTCTCCTCCGCAATCGCCTCTCGCAGCACCGGCAGCCGCACGACGAACTCGCTGCCGCGATCCACGCCGTCGCTCCGCGCGGTGACCGACCCGCCGTGCAGCGTCACCAGGCTCTTCACCAGGGCGAGTCCGAGACCGAGGCCGCCTTCCGTCCGGTCCGGTCCGCGGCCGCCCTGGACGAAGAGATCGAAGATGCGCGGCAACAGCTCCGGCCGAATGCCGATGCCGTCGTCGCGGACGCGCACGACGATCTCCTCGCCCTCCCTCTGCGCGGCGACGACGATGTGCCCCGTTTGCCGCGTGTACTTCGCCGCATTCGTCAGCAGATTCGCAAAGAGCTGCGAGAGGCGCACCCCATCGCCGTGGACGCGCAGCCCTTGACGCGGCAACTCGACGCGCAGGTCATGGCAGCGTTCCTCCAGCAGCGGGCTGACGATCTCCACCGCCTTCTCGAGGGCTTCCGCAAGCTCCATCGGTCGCCGCCGCAGCTCGAACTTCCCACTGGCAATGCGCGACACGTCGAGGAGGTCGTCGACGAGCCTCGAGAGATGCGCCACCTGTCTCTCGATCACTTCGCGCTCGCGCCCGGGAGGCCCGTCCCCGCGGAGTTTCATCAGCTGCACCGCGTTGGCGATGGGTGCCAGCGGATTGCGCAGCTCGTGGCTGAGCATCGCCAGGAACTCGTCCTTGCGCCGTTCCGCGGCACGAGCCTGGTCCGCGAGCATCTCCGTGCGGTGTTGGGATCGCACCAGCTCCTCATGGGCGCGGGCGTTGGCGACGGCCGTCGCGATGTGCTCGGCCACGAGCGTGAGAAAAGTGCGGTACTCGTCGTCCAGATGCAGTCGCGGGCTGAGCCCGGCGATCAGGAAACCGTAGGGTCGCGAGAGCGCCGGGCGCGCGATGGGAATGACGGACGCCGATTCGACCGGCTCGGGCCATACCGGACCGCGGATGTCGCCGAATCGCCGGCGCACATCGGGCACGAATTCTGACTTGCCGCTCGCCGCGAGCAGGACGGGCCATGCGGAGCCGGCAGCGTGGAGATCGATCCGTTCCGGCGCGGCGGGAGAATCGGGCTGCAGGCCGCAGAGGCCAACCCGCCGCGCCACCGATCCGTCCATGGAGTAGAGCACGACGAACGGCATCCCGAAGGGGTTCTGCGCCAGGACTTCCTGAGCGCCGCGCCAGGCCGCTGCGTCCGTGTTCGCTTGCGATGCCCGCGCTGCCAGGTCGCGCACGGTGCGCATGCGGCGCTCGCTCAGCACGCGCCGGGTGGTCTCGATGCAGGTGACGAGGACGCCGCCGACGCGGTCATTCTCCTCGCGGATCGGGCTGTACGAGAAGGTGAAGTAGCACTCCTCGGTGAAGCCGTGCCGGCCGAGCGGAAACATCAGATCGTTCGCGTACACCGCGCGGCCCGTTTCCATGACGCCGCGGAACATCGGTCCGATCATGTCGCGGATTTCCGCCCAGCATTCGAGCAGCGGCTGGCCGAGCGCATTGGGGTGCTTCGCGCCAAGGACCGGGATGTAGCCGTCGTTGTAGAGCATGACCAACTCGGGTCCCCAGCACACCAGCATGGGGAAACCCGATTCGACGCAGATGCTCGTTGCCGTCCGAAGGCTCTGCGGCCACCATTCCGCGGGCCCCAGCGCGGTGGCGGACCAATCCTTGGCGCGGATCCGCGCTGCCATCTCGCCGGCGACGGCGCCGACGTCGAGCTTCAGATCTTCCGACACTCGTACAGAGGGAGACAGGAGCGGCGGCTACCGCAACAGCGGGGTACTGGGGTCGTCAAGGAGCGAACGATACACGCTACGTTCACTCCGATCGGAGCGCGATGGCCGGATCCACCTTGATCGCGCGCCGCGCTGGCAGCCAGCTCGCGGCGGCGCCGACGCCGAGGAGGAGCGCCGCGACTCCGAGATAGATCCGCGGGTCGGCCGCTGCCACCTGGCTGAGCTGGGAAGCGACGACGCGGTGGAACGCAACCGCGAGCCCCAGGCCTGCCACGACGCCTCCCGCCGCCAGGCCCAGACCGTGGCCCATGACGAGCTGGATCAGCGCACCCGGCGCGGCGCCGATGGCGGCGCGAATCGCGAGCTCCCGCGTCCGCCGCGCCATCGCGTACGAGATCACCCCGTACGTCCCGAGGGCGGCGAGCGCCAGGCCGAGCATGGCAAACAGCGACACCGTCTGCGCCGCGACGCGCTCCTGCGTCAGCGTCTCCGCGTGCACGCGCTCCATCGTCGCCATCTGCGCAATCGCGAGCTCCGGGTCGACCGACGCGACCGCGTCGCGAACGGCAGCGCCGAGCGAGCCCGGATCCATCGGGCTGCGCACCATCAGCTCGAGGATCTCCGCCGCCGGCGTGGCCGCATTCTGCGCATAGGGAAGGTACCAGGCCTCGTGCACGTCGAACCGCTCGTGCACGTCGCGCACGACGCCGATCACGGTGCGCCACGGCGACCCTTCCCGCGCGATGCGCAGCCTCTTGCCGATGGGATCCTCGTCCGGCCACAGCCTCGCGGCGAGGCGCGCGCTGATCACCGCCACGAGAGGTGCGTCGGGCCCGTCGGCAGCCTCCACGTCACGTCCCCGCAGCAAAGGAATGCGCATGGCGCCGAGCAGCCCGGGCGTGACCAGCCGGTGGTAGATGCTGGCGGCTTGCTTCTCCTCATGTCCCTCGCGAATGACCGGCGCGCTCCAGGTCCCGCCGCGCAGCGGGTTCATGGTGACGACGCCTGCAGCCGTAACGCCCGGCGTCGAGGCCAGCCGTGCCGAGAGCTGCGCGACGGTCGTCGCACGCCGTGCTCCGTCGGAGTAGCGCGACCGGGGAAGCTCGATCTCCGCCGTCAGCAGCTGCCTCTCGTCGAATCCCAGGTCGCGACCGCGCAGCAGCCGGAAGTTCTCGATCACGAGCCCCGCGCCGCAGAGGAGGACGACAGCCAGGGCGATCTGGCCCGACACGAGCAGGTTCATCAGCCGGCGACGCCCGCGGCCCTCGGTTCCCTGCGGCGCGCCGCGCAGCGTAGTCTGGAGATCGGGTCGCGTAGCCTGCAATGCCGGCAGGGCCCCGGCGACGAGCGCCGACGTCAGGGAGACCGCCAGGGCAAACGCGAGCACGCGCGGTTCGAAGGGCGCCTGCTCGAGGCCCAGTTGCTCGGAGAGGTTCGTGGGCACCAGCGCCCAGATCGCAGGCCCAAACTCGGCGGCCAGCACCGTGCCGAGCGCGCCGCCGATGATCGCCAAGAGCGCGCTCTCGGTGAGCAGCTGCCGGATCTGTCGTCCGCGCGATGCTCCGAGCGCGCTGCGGAGTGCGAACTCGTGCTGGCGCGACACGGAGCGGGCAAAGAGGAGCGCCGCGACGTCCACGCAGGCGAGCAGCAGGAAGAAGCCCAGCACCACCAGGAGGGCCAGCGCGACCCGATCCTGATCGCCAATCAAGCTCTCGCGAAGCGGCGCCGCGAGGATCCCGTAGCCCGGGTACGTGCGCGGATCCCGTTCTCGCATGCGCGAGGCGACGGCGCGCAGCTCCGCGCGGACTTCGCTCAGGGTATGGCCGGGCGCGATCCGGGCGAACACCGCGTAGTCGTCCGGCGAGACCGGATCGATCCGGGCCGGCAACCAGATGTCTGCGTGATACGGAAAGCGATAGCCCGGAGGCAGCACGCCGACGATGCGGACGGTGCGGCCGTCGATTTGCAACGTCCTGCCCAGCACTCCCGGATCGGCGCCCAGGCGGCTCCGCCACAGGGCCGTGCTGATCAAGGCGACGCCCGCATCGATGCCCTCTTCTTCCTCATCGGGGAGAAAGGCGCGACCCATCGCCGGCCGGACGCCCAGGACCGCCATGCTCCCCGGGGAGAGCACGACGGCGTCGACGCGTTCGGGAGTCTGGCCGCCCGTCAGCGTGGCGTTGCGACCGGTCTGCGCCGAGATTCCCGACAGCGTCCGCGACTGGGCGAGAATCTCGAGAAAGTGGCGGCCGGTGATGTTCACGGGGCTGATCGCGCCGCCTGGCGCGGCCGTGAAGTCGCGCAAGCGAACGAGCCGCGCCTCCTCCTCGAAGGGCAGCGGCCGCAGGAAGACCGCGTTCAGGACGCCGAAGATCGCGCAGGTGCCACCGATTCCGAGGGCGAGCGTCAACAGTGCCGCGGCGCTGAACGCCGTGTTCCGTCGCAGGGAACGCCATCCGAGCCGCAGGTCGAGAAGCAGGGTGTCCATCGCGCCGCCGGGAAGTTCCATACGTTCCGAGCGAACGCCGTGCCAAGAGCGTCCAGAGGACAGGAACCCTTTGACTGACCGGCTAGGGGAACGTCAGTCCCAAAACCGGACGACGCAGCGACATCACAAGGTGGAATTATCCATCTAGCGATAAGCGCGGTGGATCGGCGCGGTCTCTCGTCGATCTTGACGACACGAGCGGTGGGCCACCCCTCCCATACCCAGGCTATGGGGGATCTGCCCGCAGGGGCAACGGAAGTGCCCTCGTATCTTGCATCCACGATGACGAGCGCGCATCGGTCCCGCTCATTCATCTGTCCCGGCGAGGTCCACCATGGATGCGCATCGACTGGGTCTCATCTGCGCCACTCTCATCTTTCCGGCCGCGGCCACCTCGTCCTTCGCGGCGCTGCCAGCCCCGACTTCGTGTACCGGCTGCTGGCAGCCGCCTGTCGGAGCACGCTTGCAGTACCAGCTCCAGGGCGTGACCGCGTACGCATCGACCGGCGGCATCAACGTAGACATCACCGCCGTTCCTGCCGAAGGCGGATCCGCCGTCGCACCGGAGGTCTTCGACATCGACTTGTACGTCGACAGCGCCGTCAACGGCCGCATCGACGAGATGAACACCGCCGCGACGAGCGCCATCCACGCCAAGGGCGCGCGCGCGATCTGCTACCTGGACGCCGGCACCTGGGAGAACTGGCGTCCGGACGCGAACCAGTACCCGAGCGTCGTGCTCGGACGGAAGAACGGTTGGGCGGGTGAACGTTGGGTGGACATCCGTCGCATCGACCTCCTCGGTCCGATCCTCGCGGCGCGCGCGCAGAAGTGCGTGCAGGCCGGCTTCGATGCCATCGAGTGGGACAACGTCGACGGCTATCAGAATCGTTCCGGGTTTCCGCTCACCGCGAACGATCAGCTGCAATTCAATGCGTACCTTGCCAACCTTGCGCACGGGGTCGGGCTCGCCGTCGGTCTCAAGAACGACGTCGGTCAGCTCTCGACCCTCAAGCCGTATTTCGATTTTGCCATGAATGAGCAATGCTTCCAGTACAACGAATGCAACTATCCCGCCCCTGGATTGCCGGACTGGACCGCGTCCGGAAAAGCGGTCTTCAACGTGGAGTACCGTTCCCTGCAGTGCGCGAAGGCCGACGCGTGGCAGTTCGGATCGATCCTCAAGAATACGAACCTTTACGACGTGCCGTGGACGCCCTGCCGGTAGCTTGGGGCGGCGCAGATGGACAAACATCTGCCCGAGCACGATGATTCAGCCCGCCAGCGATGGGGGGATCATGAAAATCGGACTCGGGGTGATCTTCGCGACGGTGCTCGCGTGCGGTGGCGGAGACCTGAACACGGCGATGAACGGGAAGTGGGCTGGGCAGGCCACGCTCACGATCTCCGGAGAATCGCCGCAGACGATACCCGGCGGAGTGCAGGTCGCCGTGTCTGGACAGAACGCCGCGTTCACCGGCGTCTGCCTGGACGCGTCCGGTTCGGTCACCGCGCACGGCAGCGGCAACTCGGCCTCGTGGTCAGGGAGCCTTGTATGCCCGGCGGTTCAATTCACTTGCGGCCCCGTGGTCATGACGTTCCAGTCCGCATCCGCCACGTTGAACGGATCGACGATGAACGTGCAGGGCGCCGGCAATGCTGCCGGCTGCGGCCTCTCGAAGGGCTTCACGATCAGCCTCGCCGGCACCAAGCAATAGACTGCGAGGTCGTCTTCAACACCGAGGCGCACCCTTTCCGGCGCGTGCCTTAGGGAGTTTCGAGCCGCGAGAGCGCGAACGCGTACGCGCCGAGCGAGATGGCAGCGCTGGTTCCCAGGCGCGAGCGGCCCACGCCGGTACGCTTGTCGGGCTGGTACAGCGCCTTGCGGGTCGAGCCGGGCACCGCGACTTCGCGCCCGCCCTGGCGGAGGAACTCCTTGCGCCCGCGCGGATCGTCGAGGTCGAACGCGGTCAGCTCGAGCCGCGCGACGGTCTTGCCGTCCACCGTCCGCAACAGGCCGTTCAGCTCCGCGACGAGGGCGGGCATGAACAACGGGATGGCTTCGCTCATGCCGCCCCCGATCACCACCAACCCGTCGATGATCGCGAGCGCCTGCGCGATCGCATCGCCCAGGACCTCGCCGAGCCGCCGGAACGCCTCGCCCGCCGCCTGGGCATCGCCCGGCGATTCGCCGCGAGCGATCGCCGCGATCTCGCGCGGCTGCGGCGCGGCGTCGAGCGGGATGCCGGTGCGCTGCGCGTATTCGCGGCGGACGGCCCGGATGCTGGCGCCCTCCTCCGCAAAGGCGTCCCGCACGTCGCGGTGGCGCAAGCTCCACACCTCTCCTGCCGCAGAGTTGTCGCCGAGCAACAGCCTGCCGTCGTGCACCACGCCGGCACCCAGACCGGTGCCGACAGTGAAGCCGATCAGATTCCGATGGCGGCGCGCGCTGCCCGCCTGCGCGAGCTGCTCGTTGACCCAAGGCAGGAAGCCTGCCAGCGCTTCGCCGTACGTGAACAGGTCGCCGTCGTTGTTGAGAAACACGGGAATGCCGTACCGGTCCTGCAGCATCGGCCCGAGAGCGACGCCGCCCCGGAACGCGGGCAGGTTGCCCAGATCGCCGATCACGCCGGCGGGATAGTCCGCGGGCCCGGGAAAGGCGAACGAGATCGCCGCGGCGTTCTTGCCCGTCGCCGCATGCACGGCGTCGAAGCCCGCCCGGACCTGTTCGAGGCATGCGTCCAGGTCGTCAGCGCGGGAGGGAAGCGTGAGGGGCTCGAGCAACAGCCGGCCGCTGCGCATCGCATTGAACGTGAACTTGGTGCCGCCGGCGTCCAGCGTGAGCACGACGCGTGGATCGCCGGACAGGACGCTCACGCCGCCGTCCGAAGGGCAAGCGCGACGATCGCCATGCATGGCAAGCCGAACCCGCAGGCCACGACGCCGAGGAGTGCCATCGGTCCCATCGCGTCGCCGACGCCCATGACGAAGAACGTCATGAAGACGGGAAGCGTCCGCGGCCGCATTGCGCGTGAGCGTAGCGCAGGAAAAGTCGGAAGTCCTTCCGTTGCCGAATTCCCCGGCGGTGGTCACCGTTCTTTCAAACCGGGGGGACGGGCATGGGTGTGCGCATCGGGGCGCTTCTCGTGGCGCTCCTGTCGGTTGCTTGCGGTCCCTCCGTCGTCGGCGGCACGTCGGAGGTGACGCCGCCCGTCATCACCATCGGCGTGGCCCCGCCCAAGGCTGCCCTCCAGGTCGGCAAATCTGCCCAGTTCAGCGCCACCGTGACGGGCTCGTCGGACAAGGCCGTGATCTGGTCCGTCCGCGAAGCCGGGGGAGGCTCCGTGACGGGCGATGGTCTCTACAGCGCTCCTTCCTCCGCCGGCGTGTTCCATCTCGCCGCGGCGAGCCACGCGGATCCGAAGCAGATCGCCGAGGCGGAGATCACCGTCACGACGGGCGCGCCGGCGATTTCCGTTTCCATCGAACCAGCGCGAGTGACTCTCGTGGCGGGAGCCACCGCCCGCTTCCGTGCCACGATCACGGGCAGCGCCGACGGCGCCGTCACCTGGTCGGCGCCGGACGGCGGAACCGTGGACAGCGCCGGGCTCTTCACCGCGCCAAAGGCCGCCGGCACTTTCCGTGTCGTCGCGGCCGCCCATGCCGATCCGGGCAAGACGGCCACTGCGACGGTGGAAGTGTCGCTGCAGTCGGCGATCGCGGTCTCGATCTCGCCGGCAGCCTTCACCGTGCAAACGGGCGGTGCGCAGGCGTTGGCAGCCACCGTTACCGGCACGGACGACAGCCTCGTGACGTGGTCGTTGCAAGAGACCGGCGGCGGCACCGTGAATGCGGCCGGAATCTATGTCGCGCCGCAGATCGCCGGGACCTTCCACATCGTGGCGACGAGCCACGCCGACCCCACCCGCACCGCCGTCGCCGTCGTAACGGTCGTTGCGGCGCCGCGATCGATCGCCATCTCCCCGCAGACGGCGAGGGTCGCACCGGGCGGGAACGTCCAGTTCCAGGCCACCGTCAGTGGCATGACCGACGGGCGCGTCCAGTACTCCGCCGACGCCGGTACGGTCGACCGGGCAACCGGGTTCTGGACTGCGCCGCCGTCCGAAGGCACCTTCCATGTCACCGCGCAAAGCGTCGCGGACCCGTCGCTCCAGGCCGTCGCCGTCATCACCGTCGCCCGTAGCACGACGGTCACCGTGAAGATCCGGTCCAACTCGATTTTCCTCGGCCCGGGCGACGTCACCTCGATCGAGGTCGACGTCACGGGCGCCGCCGATCGTTCGGTGACCTGGTCGATCCGCGAAAGTCCGGCGGGTGGCGCGATCGATCAGAGCGTCTCTCCCGCCCGCTACAGCGCGCCCGTCGCCGAAGGTGTCTTCCACGTCGTCGCGACCAGCAATGCGGACCCGACGGCGTCGGACGTCGCGACGATTACCGTCTCCTTGAACCTGCGCGACGGCGGAGGTCCGGTTGCCGCGGCCATCCACGCCTACGCAATCTGGTGGGGCAATCCCACCTCGTTTCCGTCCGACGAGAAGGACGCCGTCGAGTCGTTCCTCGGGACCATCGGCGGATCGTCCTATCTGGCCATCGCGGACCAGTATCTGCGCGGCGCCAAGGCGACGGTCAGCTTCACTTCGAGCCTTGTCGACACTTCAACCCCACCGGACGGGGCGGCAGGATCCTCTGAGCTGAATCAAGAGGTCTGCGGCCAGATCGCCGCGCAAGGGCAGAAGCCGGACCCGCTCGGCATGTATTTCGTCTTCACCCCGAGCGTTCCGCCCGGACTGAACGTGTGCGCCTTCCACAGCTGGACGACGTGCGACGACACCAAGGTCCTCTACGCGTTCATGCCCAGCCCGACGAACTACGTCTTCTGCAATTCACTCCGGAGCCTCGGGTGCAACACCCATTCGTCGCTGACGCAATCGGTGGTGAACTACCTCGCGCACGAGCTGATGGAGGCGATCACCGACCCCTTCGGAAACGCCTGGACCGGGCCGGGCAACGAGATCGGCGACAAGTGCAACGCCGTGTTCGACCACTGCGTCTCGCTGGCGGGCGCGAAGTGGCAGATCCAGGAACAGTGGTCCAACGCCGCCCACGCCTGCGTGCAGGAGTAGTATCCGGGCGGGGCATGCCGCCATGAACAAATTCCTCGTCGCGGGTCTCTTTCTCGCCGTCTCCGCTCAGGCGCAGCAGAATCAGCAGCCTCCGCCGGCGTACTTGCAGGGAAGGCCGCCGGAGATGGCCGACTCGAAGCAGGCTCCTCATCCGCCGAAGATGACGGAGACGCCGCCGGAGGAAATCCCGCTCGATCGGATCAAGGTGCCTTCGGGATTCGAGGTGGAGCTGTGGGCGCACGGCCTGCCAGGCGGAAGGGCGATGGCCCGCGGCGCGAAGGGGAAGATCTACGTCGGCACCCGGTCGATCGGCCGCGTCTACGAGGTCAGCGACCTGGGCGAGAGGAGGACGGTGCGGATCGTCGCCGAGAAGTTGACCCAGCCCGCCGGCGTCGCCTTTGCCGACGGATCGCTGTACGTGGCGGCGATCGACAAGATGCTGCGGTACGACGGCATCGAGGACAAGCCCGACGTCCAGCCCGTCGACCTCACGGCCCGGTTCGCCTTCCCGCCGCTGCAGCACCACAACTGGAAGTACATCGCCTTCGGTCCCGACAAGAAGCTGTACGTGCCCTTCGGCGCGCCCTGCAACATCTGCGAGCCACCGCAGGAGTACGCGCAGATCCGGCGGTACAACGCGGATGGTTCGGGAATGGAGGTGATCGCGCGCGGGATCCGCAATTCGCTCGGATTCGACTGGCACCCGCAAACGCACGAGCTGTGGTTCACCGACAACGGCCGCGACTGGATGGGAGAGGAAGGTCCCGAGGACGAGCTGAACCGCGTCTCCAAGCCGGGTCTCGACTTCGGATTTCCGTACTGCCATGCGAAGGGCATGCCCGACGCTCAGATCAAGCGGAAGGATCCGTGCAAGGGAGTGACGCTCCCCGTCGCGCTCCTCGGCCCGCACGCCACGGCGCTCGGCATGCTCTTCTACACCGGAGGGATGTTTCCGCCGGCGTACCGCAACCTCATCTTCGTCGCGCGCAAGGGTTCCTGGAACCGCACGCGCCTCTTCGGGTACGACGTCGTGACCGTGAAGGTCGATGCGGACGGCAGGAATGCGCAGGTGACACCGTTCATGACCGGATTCCTGGACGCCGCCGGCAACAAGTTCTGGGGACGGCCGGCTTACGTACTGCAGATGCCCGACGGCGCCCTGCTCGTGTCCGACGAACAGAACGGCGCGATCTATCGCGTGCGGCATCGGAAATAGCAGTCGCGGAGGAAGCATGGAGCAGCGGCCCGCGAAACGGCTCGTCGTCTACGTGGGAGAGAACCAGCGGTGGCACCACAAGCCGCTGTGGCGCGAGGTGGTGGACGTGTGCCGGAAGCACGGGCTCGCCGGGACGACGGCCACCAAGGGAATCGTCGGATTCGGGCACTCCGGAAAGGTCCACGAGGACCTGACCCCGGAGGTGATGCCGGATCTGCCGATCACCATCGAGGCGATCGACGACGCGGAGAAAATCGACCGCGCCCTGCCCGATCTCGATCTCGTCGTCGAGGACGGTCTGATCGCGGTCCAGGACATGCAGGTCATCAAGGCGAGGCCGCGCTCGTCGAGGGGGGAGGCCGCGCGCGTGCCACACCAGAAGCTCACCGGCAAGGCCAAGATGCTTCGCGTCCACATCGGCGCGAACGACACCTGGGAGGGCGAGCCGCTGCATCTCGCGCTGGTGAAACGCTTTCACCAGCTCGACCTCGCTGGAGCGACGGTCTACCGCGGGCTCGAGGGCTACGGCGCAACCGGCCGCATCCATCGCCAGGCCGTCTTCCGATCCGGCGACGAGCCAATCACGGTGGTGGTCGTGGATGCGGCGGAGAAGATCGAGAAGGCGTTGCCGTACCTGGATCAGATGGTCGGCAGCGGGCTCGTGGCCATCTCCGACGTCGACGTGATCATCTACCGCGAGGCTGTCGCGGCTGCCTCGCGTTGACCTCTGCGGGAGTGGCGCCCTGCACGACGATGAGGGTACGGGCAACGGACGAATGGCCGATGCGCATCGCCGCGCAAGCGTGTCGTAGTCCGCGCACCCGGCCAGCCGGCCATTCGCATCGAGGGGAAAAAACAATGAAGCGTCTCGCAGTGGTCTTCCTGGCCGCAGTCGCGGCTTGCGGCGGCACCGAGTCGATCGACACCACGACGTCCAATCTGGAAAACAGGGCGGATCGCGGTCAGCCCGAGCCGCCGATGGCGGGAATCCATTGGGCGCGCGGACAGGCGAAGGCGCATGGCGGCGGTTCGCCCGACCTGCTCTACCACGGCGGTCCGGTGCTCACGCAGCAGTCCGGCGGCGCCGCGGCAGTGACTCCCATCTTCTGGGGCACCGGCTGGTCCAGCGACGGACAGAACAAGAAGGGTTGGGTCGACACCTTCTATAAGGGAATGAGCAGCTCCAGCTACGAGTCGACGAACACCGAGTACACGCAGTCGGGCGGCGCACACGTCGGGACGAGCTTCTCCGTCAACGCCGGCCTGACGGACCTGAGCGCGGCTCCGCGGAACGGCAACAAGACCGGCCCCATCCTCGCCGAGGTCTGCAAGATGATCCCGACGCCCGTGGCCAACGGGTATTACCCCGTCTACACCGACCTGCCGCGCGGACACGCTGGCTTCTGCGCATGGCACAGCGCGGGAACCTGCAATGGCGTGAGCGTGCAGTTCGCGTTCTTCTTCGATCTGGACGGCGACCCGGGCTGCGATCCGGAATCTCCGGCCACTTCGTACTCGCAGGGGGTCGCGGCGCTGGCCAACGTCAGCGGCCATGAGCTCTCCGAGGCGCTCACCGACCCGCATCTGAACGCCTGGTACGACGCAAACGGCGCCGAGAACTCCGACAAGTGCGCGTGGACCTTCGGCGCGCAGCTGTTGACCTTCACCAACCGCTCGCAGTGGAAGGTCCAGGGCAACTGGTCGAACAGCGGCTACGACGGCAACCGCGGCTACAGCGATCCGGCCAAGGGGTTCGTCCGCGGCTGCGTCGACGGAACCAATTAGCGCGGCTGGGACAGCTCGACGACGATGATGACGCGGCGAGTCGTATCGATGCGGTAGACGACGCGGTAGCGGCGCACGTCGATCTGCAGCAGCGAATTCTTCATCGACGACCAGAACGCGCTCGACGGCGGGATGGTCGTCACCGCGTCGGCGATCTGCTGCATCGTACGGCCAATCTCCAGACGCACGTCTTCCGGGAGCCCCTCCAGATTGACCCCGAGGTGGACCGAATACGTCACTCGCCTGACCAATTGTCAGTAAAATTCTGTAGTGCCACCAAATGGTGGCCACCTGTGGAAAATCGTGCAACCGGCGGGCCCGCCTACTTTCGGCGCACTTCCGTGACGCGGAGCGTCTCGTCATCGAGGACGTAGAAGAACGACCAGTCGCCTACCACCAAGCAGAGGCGGCTGACGCGGACCGACCGCCAGAAGGCGCTGTCGGCTGCGATGCCGCCGACGCCTTCGGCGATCTCCTCGAAACGCAGGCGCGCTTCCTGCTTCACGTACTCCGGCGCCGCTTCCAGAACTCGCCGATCCATGATGACTCGATGGGTCAAGGCGTTCTCCATGAGCGGCCTCCCGCTTCAAAAGGTCGGTAGGTCGGACCCGCGGGTACAAGCCTTGACAGGGGGTGCGCCCGACCCTCGGCCCGTCGTGGGGCGTGCAGGGTACCGACGCTTGCGTCGTGCAGCGTCCGTTCAGCGCGTCTCGGTGGTCGTCTCCGCGGGCCGCCACCGGAGGAGCCGCTGCTCGAGCAGGGTGACGATCGCGTCGAGCAGCAGCGCAAAGGCGGTGAGGACGAGGATGCCGGCAAACACCGTATTGATGTCGAACGCTCCTTCGGCCTGGAGGATCAGGTAGCCGACGCCGGCGGATGAGCCCAGGTACTCGCCGACGACCGCGCCGACGAACGCCATGCCGACGCTGGTGTGCAGGCTGGAGAAGACCCAGCTCGTCGCCGAAGGAAGATACACGTGACGCAAGAGCTGCCGGCGGCTCGCGCCGAGCATTCGCGCGTTCGCGAGCACGACGGGGCTCACCTCTTTCACGCCCTGATAGACGTTGAAGAAGACGATGAAGAACACCAGCGTGACGCCCAGCGCCACCTTGGAGAGGATGCCCAGCCCGAACCACACCGCGAAAATCGGCGCGAGGATCACCCGAGGCATCGCGTTCGCCGCCTTGATGTAGGGCTCGAGCAAAGCGGATGCGGTGGGCGCAAGCGCCAGCCAGAGGCCCACCACCAGACCGAGCGCGGTGCCGAGGCCGAAGGCAAGCACGGTTTCGATCAGCGTGATCCCGAGATGCCGGTAGATCTTGCCGGAGGTGAACCAGCGCGCCGCGTTTCCCAGCACCGTCACCGGAGTCCCGAAGAAGAACCGCGGAAGCACGCCGGTCTGCGTGAGCACGTGCCAGACGAGGAAGAACCCCCCGAGGAGAAGGACGCGGCCGACGAGCAGCCGGACCCTATGCGCGCTGGATCTGCGCATGGCCCTTCAGCACCTCCGCCTTGAGCAGCTCCCAGATCTCGCGGTGCAGCTCGAGAAAACCCCGGGTGAGCCGGACTTCGGCCACGTCGCGGGGCCTCGCGAGACCGATGACGAACTCGCCGATGGCCCGCGTCGCAGGGCCGGCGGAGAGCACGACCACCCGATCTGAGAGCGAGATCGCCTCTTCGAGGTCGTGCGTGATGAACACCACCGACTTGCGATCGGCGGACCAGAGATCGAGCAGCTCGTTTTCCATCAGCTGCCGTGTCTGCACGTCGAGGGCGCTGAATGGCTCGTCCATCAGCACGATGGCGGGATCGAGGATCAATGTCTGCGCCAGCGCGACGCGCCTGCGCATACCGCCGGAGAGCTGATGCGGATAGTGGTCGCCGAAGCCCGCGAGGCCGACGCGCCCGAGCCACTCGTCGGCCCTTTGCAAGGCGTGGCGGCGCTCGATGCCGCGGAACTGGAGCCCCGCGGCCACGTTCTCTCGTGCGCTCCGCCAGGGCAGGAGCGCTTCCGCCTGGAACAGGTAGCCGGCCCGGCGGTTCAATCCCCGCAGCGGCTCGCCGGCGACGCGGACGATTCCCGCGGAGGGTGCGAGCAGGCCCGCCGCCACGTTGAGCAGCGTCGACTTCCCGCAGCCCGTGGGTCCCACGATGGAGACGAACTCGCCGGGCGCGACCTGCAGCGACAGCTCGCGGACCGCCGTGTAAGGCGGCGCGATGCGGTCGGTCGCCGGGAAGATGCAGGTGATCCGTTCCAGCGCGAGCGCCGGGGCGCGCGCCTCGCTCGCGCTCACCTCTTCGCCGCGGCGTCCACGAAGCGGTTGTCGAACGTCTTCGAGACGTCCACCGTGGACGACATCACCGAAGGCTCGAAGAGCTTCAGCACCTTGTAGACGTTCTGCGCGCCGGCCAGCGAGAAGCGGCCGTCGGTGGAGTAGCCGTCGATGCTCTTCGCCAGCGCATCCTTGTACGTATCCTTGTCGCCCGCGTAGTACTCCGCCGGAACCACCGCGAGGAGCTGGTCGACCGACGATTTGTGCGCGAACGCCAGCGCCCGCACCATCGCGCGCGCGACTGCCTGCACCGTGTTCGGGTTCTTGTCGACGAACTCCTTCGTCGAATAGATGCAGCTCGCCGCGTACTCCCCGCCGTAGTACTTCTTCATTCCTTCCGCGGTGCGGGTATCGGCCACGATCACGATGTCCCGGTCGCGCTCCAGCTTGGTGATCACCGGATCGAGGTTGGAGATGCCGTCGATCTCCCCTTTCTTCATGGCCGCCACGGCGTTTGACGAAGCGCCGACGCCGATGATCGCGACGTCGTCGGGCTTGAGGCCTTCGCCCGCCAGCAGCGCGTTGACGAAGAAGTTCGTGCTCGACCCGGGAGCGGTGACGCCGATCTTCAGCCCCTTGAGGTCCTTCGGCGACTTGTAGCCTGCTGCGCGAGCCTTCGAGAGACCGAGCGCGATGGAGGCATACCGCGACTGCAGCGCGATTCCGACGGCGGGAATCCCCCGCGCGTGCATGTTGATGGTGTGCTCGAAAGCGCCGGAGACGAAGTCCGCGCTGCCGCCGATCAACGCCTGGAGGGATTTCGCGCCGCCCGCGAAGTCGACGATCTCGACCTCCAGGCCCTCGTCCTTGAAGTAGCCGAGGCGGTCGGCCAGCGTGAGAGGCAGATAGTAGAAGAGCGTCTTTCCGCCCACGGCGATCTTGACGTTCTGCTTCTCCAAGGCGGGCGCGGCCGCGGAGCTGCGCGCCGCGAGGCAGAGCACCGCGGCAAGAGCGAAGCGGATGAGGATGCTCGTCATGCGATGACTCCTTTGGCGCGCAGCTCGCGCTGCCTGCCCTCGTCATATCCGAGCTCGCGCAGCACCTCGGCGGTGTGCTCGCCGAGCCGCGGCCCGAGCCAACGCGTCTCGCCGGGCGTCGCGGACAGCTTCGGAACGATACCCGGCAAGAGCACTTCCTCCCCGCCGGGCAGGTGCGCCCTCTTGATCATCTCGCGAGCCCGGTAATGCGCGTCCTGGACGATGTCGGCGACGCTGTAGATGCGCCCGCCCGGCACCTCCGCCGCCTGCAGTTTCGCCAGGACTTCGGGGAGTGGCAATCCGGACGTCCAGGCCTCGATGGCCGCGTCCAGCTCGGCGGCGCGCGCCGTCCTGCCGGCGTTGTCGGCGAGGGAGGGATCGGAGGCGAGATCGTCGCGGCCCATCGCGCGCATCAGCCGCCTGAAGATGCTGTCCGCATTTCCGCCGATGACCACCCAGGCTCCGTCCTTGCAGCGATACGTGTTCGACGGAGTGATCCCTGGCAAAGCGCCGCCGCTCCTCTCACGCACGTAGCCGGTCATGGCGTACTCCGGAAGAGTGCTCTCCAGCATGCTGAAGACCGCCTCGTAGAGGGCGACGTCGACGATCTGTCCCTTGCCACCGTTGGCCTGACGTTGCTGCAGCGCGATCAGGGCGCCGATCACCCCATACAGCGCCGCCAGCGAATCGCCCAGGCTCACCCCGGTCCGCGCCGGCGGCCGGTCGGGATGTCCGGTCAAATAGCGCAGGCCGCCCATCGCCTCGCCGGTGGCGCCGAACCCCGGCCGATCGCGGTAGGGTCCGGTCTGTCCGTATCCAGAGAGGCGAACCAGGACGAGGCCGGGATTGTCGCGCGACAGCTCCTCGTAGCCGAGACCCCACTTCTCCAACGTCCCGGGACGGAAATTCTCGATGACCACGTCGGCACGCCGCGCGAGCGCGCAAACGATCTCCTGCCCTTCCTTCGTTTTTAGATCCGCCGCTACCGACCGCTTGTTGCGCGCCTGCGCGAGCCACCACAGCGACGTTCCCTGGTGCAGCTTGCGCCAGTTCCGCAGCGGATCGCCGCTCGCGGGCGGCTCCACCTTGATCACGTCCGCCCCGAAGTCCGCCAGGATGCGCCCGGCGAACGGGCCGGCGATCAACGTCCCCAGCTCGACGACGCGCAGTCCCTGAAGGGCTTGCGACAAACTCAGCGCAGCCCGCGGATGGGCGGCAGGTGCATCGGCAGCCGCGCCACCGTATGCCGCTGGACGGCGGCGGCCCACTGCGAGTCCACCGCGTTGAACCCGAAGAGTCGGAGATCGAGGGAGAGGTTGGTCACGTAGACGAACCCGCCACGGAACACGAGGCTCGCCGGAAATAGCAGCCCGACCGGCGCGCCGTCCCGCGAGAGGCCGTCGAAGTCGCCGAGCTTGGCGATGGCTCGCCCGCTCTGGTCGACGACGACGATCTCGTCCGCCTGGTTCGCGCACACCCAGATGTTGTCGTGCTCGTCGATGGCCAGGCCGTCTGCGCCGTTGATGCTGTTCGTGAAGACCTCCGCGGTCCGCGTCGCCACCGGAATCTTCACGATCGTGTCGTTCCCGGTATTGGCGACGAACAGCACGGTGTGGCTCCGGTTGAACGCGAGCCCGTTGGCGCCGAAGGGTGGCACCCCGATCGTCGTCAGCAGCGGGCTCTGCGTCCACACGGTGGCGGCTCCCCCCGTCGGCGCCGTCTGCCAGATGATGCCCTGGAACGAGTCGGAGATGTAGACGTTGCCGGCGGGATCGAACGTCAGCGCATTCGGGCCCGCAGCGGCACCGCCGGGGATGGTCGTGAAGATCGTCGAGGCGCCGGTCACCGGATCGACGCGAAGGACGTTCTTCGCGCCGAAGTCGATCACGAGCAGCTCCACGTCGGATGCCCGCGAGCCGAATCGGTGGAAGTCGAGACCGAGCAGGAGATTGCTCGAGCCCGCCACGTCGACCACACGGAGCAGGCGCCCGGAATCGTCGAAGACCACGACCTGGCCCGGTCCGGCGGCGCGATTCACGTCGAAGTCCGCGACGTAGACGTTGCCGGCGCTGTCGATCGCAATCCCTTCCGGATGCGCGGTTCCTGGAGGCAGCGTCGCGAACCGCGTTGCCTGGAGTCGGTTCCAGGCCTGGGCGGAAAACGACAGCGACGAGACGAGGACGAGCGCGACGAACGTCGCGGTGCGGGTCATGGGATCCTCCGGCAAGGGTCGGGCAGGATAGCGCTTCGACTCCGCGCCGTCTCGATGCGGCGCGTCGTTTCGCTCAGGGGAAGCGCCCGGCCACGGCGACGCCTCCGGGCGAGACGCCGACCGCCACCTTCGTTCCGTCCGGCGCGTCCGGCTTCGAGAACAACACCGCGAGGCCGGCCACCGTCGAGATCAGCGCCGCGCCCCCGATCGCGACGCCCAGCACGGTGCGCCCCGAGATCGCCGACGTTTCCGACCCGGCGGTGAGATCTCTTCCCGATCGCGAGCTCCGGCGGCTGTCGCCGTCGGTGCTCACCATCAGTGCGGCTGCTCCGGCAACGGCTCCGAACGCGATCATCGAGACGCCGACCGCGGTGCGGTCGCGCGGCGGTGGCTCGATCTCCGTCTTCGGCGAAGAGGGCAACGGCGGCTTCGCGGGCGCCGTGTCCGCCGCCTTGGCAGGCTTCACCGTCGGTGGGGCCTTCGTCGCTGCCGCCGCCGCTTCCTGGAGCTGCCGCTGCACGATGGCCGGCTCCCGGCTCGCCAGCGCGCAGGACATGCTGTCGCCTCCGTCGCATCCCTTCCGCAAGAGATCGGCGATGTGGCCGGGCTCGTCGCTCACGCCGGCGAGGCGCCTGCAGCTCTTCCCGTCTCCGGCGGCGCAGGCCTTCTCGCGCAGGTCGGTGCCCGCCTTGGCATTGGGCGCAGTCCCGTCGCCTTCCTCGTACGCGCGCGCGAGGCGGACGCACGCCGCGGCGTTCGACGAGTCGCAGCCGCGCTGCAGCGCGGAAATGGCGCGAGCGGGATCCCGCGCGTCACCGGAAAACCAGCGATCGCCCGCCTCGGCGCAGGCATCCGCGCCGCCGGCGGCGCAGGCGCGATCGAGGAATTCCTGCGCCTCCTTTGCGTCCTTGGCCGCGTCGGCAATGCGGGCGAGCTGCAGACACGCGTGCGCCTCCCTCACCTCGCAGTCCAGCGACAGCTCGGCGCGCTCGCGCAGCGCCGCCGAAGGCAGCAGCGCGACGAGGGGCGAAACCTTGTCGAAGCCGTGCAAGGCCGCGAACCGCACCAGCAGCTCGATCTTCGCCGAATCCGTCAGCGACCCGAGCGGCAAGACCCGCCGGAGCCGCGCGATATCGCGGGCGAGCTGACCGTCGACCGCGCGGCGGCCCGCGGCATAGGCCTCCCACTGCTGCGCGCGCGAGATGGCCATCTCGCGGAACGGATTCTGGCCGGGCATGTCCGCCACGCGCCGCCAGGCTGCCGCCGCATCCTCCGGAGAGTCCCTGCCGTGCGTCTCGATCCTGCGCGCCCGGTCGTAAGCCACCAGGACGCCGGAGTCCGCGTCGAGGTTCAGCCCATCCTGCGCGGGCTCCGAAGGCGCCGGGACCGCCGGCAGTGAGATGGCGAACGCTCCGGACGCTTCCTGCCGCGCCCGGAGGATGTCGGCGGTGGCCACTTCGGCGGCCTCGACGAGCTCCCTGCGGCTGCTCGCCGTCGCCGACGCCTTCTTCAGCACTTCGCCGTTCCGGTCGCGCAGCTCCAGCCAGGCGCGATAGCCGAGCCCGCCGTGGGACACCTTGCCGGTGAGCACGAAGTCGCCGTCGCTCTCGCGGTCGACGATGCGGGCGGCGGGCAGCATCCGCCGGACTGTCTCGCGAACGCGGTCGGATACCTCGGCGGCGACGACAGGATGGGCGCGCGATCGCAGGTCGAGGACTGCGATGGTTTCTTCGCCCTGCGCGGCATGGACACCGAGCGCAATGCCGGCGGCAAACAGCGATGCGACGAGCGGCTTCATACGGCACCTCCCAAAAAAACGTTCACTCACATCGCAGGAGCCCCCCGGGCTCCGCGAAACACGTCAGCTCGTATCCGGTCTCCGCCGCGCGCCGCCCCATCTCCTCTTCCGAAACCGGACCGAAGCGGGCGCGCAGCGCCGCGCGGGCCGTATCGTGCAGGCCCGGGCTCAGCAGCACCTGAAGGACCACCTCGTCGCCCGGCGAAGCGGCGCGGGCTCGCCCGAGCGGATCTCCGAGCGCGGCGTTGAGGGCCGGATCGCGCACCAGCCGCGGCACGCCGGCGCACGGCGGTCCGGACATCTCCACCACGCGCTGTCCGTCCAGCGCCAGGACGGAAAGGACCTCGGCGCCCTCGCCCGCGAGGCGCGAGACGACCAGGCAGCCGCCGGCGTTGCGCAGGTGCGCGGCGAGCTCGCCGGGATTGCGGGGCACGAGCACGCGCATGCGCACGCCGTGCATGGCGGTGGAGTCCGCCGCGATTCGCGCGAGCGGGGGGGCTTGCGCGGGCGCTGGCGCAGGAGTCGCACGAGGCGGAGCGGTCAAAGGCTTCGCCGCGGGCGGCTGCGGACGGGGCTGCGCCGTTTCGAGCCTGGGCGCCGGTGGAGGACGGGGAAGCTGCACGACGCGGATGCGGCGCTCCTCTTTCTTCGGCTCCGGCGGCGGCGCCGGGGCCCTTTCCCGGCGGGGCCACGGCAGCGCCGCGATCAGCGCCGCGCCTGCGAGCGCCAGCGCCTGCAGGGAGACCGCGCGGGCCAGCCGCGGCGGCTCGACGTCGTCAATGGCGGCCAGGCTGTGCATCCGCGCTCATCCCCACCACCAGCTCGGCGGCGCCCGAAGAAGTCACCTGCGCGAGACAGGATTCTTCGGAAGCGCCGAGGTGCATGACCACGACCTTGCCTCGAGCCGTCTCCCGGCTCATCGCCTCGCCCGCCAGCGTCCGCGCCGCTCCCGCGTCGCATTTCACGTCGAGACGGTGCGAGCTGGAGGGCGCTGCGCGGGCCTGCTGCGACGGCGGCGTCAGCCGGAGCAGCAGGAACTGCGCCGAAAGAAGCTGCGCCACCATCACCAGCGCCAGCAGCGCGAGGGCGAACTGCTTCTCGGCGAAGAGCCGGTAGATCAGTGCTTCCATCTCGTCGAATCCGCCGGTCCTTCCACTCCGGATCATGGCTTTGCCTCCAGTGCGACTGGGGTCTCCTGCTCCGCCCAGGCCGGCAAGACCGCCGAGCCCGGACGCCGATCGAGCCGGGCGAGCTCCCGCAGATAGGCGTCGATCCCGCGCAGCAATACCGAGCCCTGCAGGCCATCCGGAAGCGGTGGCTGCAGCGGGCGCAGCGCGGCGACGAGGACCACCGGCCGCGCGTCGAGGCAGAGGCCGATGGCCGCGAGCGCCGAGTCGTCATGCGGCGACGACCCCGTCTTGCCGCTGAAGACGATCTTCGGCCACCGCGCCGCCAGCCATCGCAGCGTGCCTTCGCGGCGGCGCAGGGCAAGGAGCGCTCCGGTATCGCTCAGGGCGCAGGTCCCGTCGTTGGCGAAGAGCTTGCGGTGCAGATAGCCGCCGATCTGCTCGGCGGTCGCGCGCGACGAGTTCCCCAGAAGCGACGTCGGATCCTCCGGCAGCCGGTCCGCGGGAAGACCAGCTCTTTCGCGGCGGTCGCGGAGATAGCGGAACAGGGCCACCCCGGCGGCGCTGTACGACAGCTCCGGAGCGACGGCGTCGGGGGGAATCGTCTCGCCGAGCTGCGCCAGCAGATCGCCCGCGAGCGCGCGATCGGCCGGCGAGTCGAGCGATGCGCGTTCGTCGGCGGAGATCCCGGCAACCATCTGTCCGAGCAGATCGGGTCGGCGCTGCGCGAGCAGGGCCGGCAGCATCATCGCGTGCCGCGCAGTCAGCGAGTTGATCGAGCGCGCGACGGCCTCGTCGAGCGCCATCGGGCGCGTGGCCGGCGCGACGTCGTTCGGGCAGTAGCGCGACGGGTGCGAGCGGCGCAGCTCCTTCGTCGACCAGATCCACCGCACGCAACCGCCGGGTGGAAGCGTCAGCTCGCGGACGGCGCCCGGGCCGAAGGCCTCGACCGCCAGATCCAGCGCTTCGAGCTTCGCCACCGAGCCGTAGTTGACGGCCATGAGCGCCGCTTCCGCGCCGGAGCGGGCCAGAACCGCGCCGTCCGATCCCAGCGCGGCGAAGGCGGTGCGGACCGCGGTCCCGGGAAACTCCGCTTGCAACGTCGCCGAGAGCCCTTCGCGGAATCGGTCGATGGCGGCCACGAGGTCGAGGTCGGCCGAAGGCGCCTCGCCGCTCGCGACCCGCTCCGTCCACCCTTCCACGAATCGGAACGCCGCCGCAGGGTCGATGTCCGCTCCGTCCAGATAGGACTGGGCCGAGGCGTCCCAGAGCTTCTGCGAGATCAGCCACTCCCGGGTCGATGCGATGCGTCGCGCCGAGAGCGTCGGGTGCTCGCGCAGCCACTGCACTCCCCTCGGCGACGCGCCGAGAACGACCTGGTCCTCGCGCGAGAGCCGGCGCAGCGGCAGCCCGAAGAGCGCCAGCGAGAGCCGGTGAAGGCCGTCGGCCGGCCGCCGCACCGTTCCCATCGACGTGCCGGCGCTCAGGTTGAGATAGAGCCCCGCGATCTCGTCGGGCTCCGCCTGGCGCACGAGCCAGGTCGCGAACAGCCCCTCGGAGAGCTTGTCGAGAAGCCCGGCGCGCTCCGCACCGCGCAGATAGAGCTTGGCGAGCTGCTGCGGGATGGTCGAGCCGCCTTGCGGAATGCCGCGCAGGTTCCGGACGATGGCGCGGGCCAGTCCGGACGGGCTCAGCGGAGGCATCCACCGCGGACGGCGAAAGAAGCCGCGGTCCTCATACCCGGCCGCAGCGGCGGCGACGAGCGACGCGGAGCGGACGTCGGGTTGCGTCGCCCGGTACTGGACAAGGTCGGCGGCAAAGACCGCCGCGGCCTTTTGCGCGCGTTCGCCGCCCACGAGCGCAAGCGGAGATACGAGCGCTGCCACGGAGCAGGCGGCAAGGGCGCCCGCGACACCGGCGGCGGCGCCATGGCGCGAGATGCGGGAGATGGCAGCGCGAACGGCGGGAGCGAGAGCGGTCATTTCGCCAGTCCCATCCGCTTGAGCACCCGGAGCGTCTCCTCCGGCGTGTACAGCGCGGGCAGCGGATCCCGGGCTTCGCCGCGGTAGTCGAGCAGCGAGAAGTGCAGATGCGGGCCCGTGGAGTGCCCGGTGCTGCCGACCTCGCCGACGATGCCCATCGCCGGCACGTACACGCCCTCGGAGATGCCGCGCTGCCGCGGATCGGATCGCAGGTGGCAATACACCGTGCGCCACCCGTTCTCGTGCTGCACGGTCACGTACCAGCCGCAGGCGCGCGCGCGGCCCGCGTCGGTCACCCTTCCCTCGCGCGCCGCCACCACCCACGAGCCCGGCGGCGCGACCAGGTCGACTCCCCGATGCAGCCGGCGGTGTCCACCCAGCCGGCGCAAGCCGAACGGCGAGGAGACCCGATCGAAGCGGCGGACGTCGATGGGAAAGAGCAGCCAGGGAGCGCGCGGCGCCGGATCCGCGGGCGCGGCGAGCATCAGCACGGTGGCGAACACCGCGATGCGCATGCCGCGCCAGCAAAAAACCCGGCCAACAGATCCGGTACCGCCCATCGGGAGTTTTTTTGCTTGCCAGCGCGGAAAGGGAGGCCGCGATGGGGCTCTTCGCCCGGTTCTGGCAGTACTCCGTCGACACCTACGGCGGCGCGCCGTTGCTGCTTCTGATCAATCTCATCCAGATCGCCATCCTCGCCTGGGTCGTCTCGCAGGCGCTTCGTGCGCAGGCCGATCGCGTCGCGGCCAGGATGTCCAAGGACGCCCGGCGCATCCGCGCCGCACGGCGGGCGGAGATCTGGCAGAAGCAAGTGCGCCCGGTGGCGATGACGATGATGCTGCTCGGACCGGGCCTTGGCCTTGGAATGAGCACGCTGGTCGGCGCGCTGGGGATGGGCGCGCTGGGCGACGCGATGGGGATCCAGGCCGGAGCCGACGTGCTCGCGCAGACCATGGCCCGCGCGTACCGTGAGATCAGCTACGCCTATTTCCTGATGGTGGGCGGCACCTTCCCGATGCTGCTCGGCCCCGTGATCGTCCTCTTCGCGCGGCGCCTCGACGAGGAAGGCAGCGACGCGCGGGGCGGCGACCCGGACGAAGTGCTGCTCCATACGCTGAAGTCGCTGCTGGCGGTGACCGAGGCGCAGGCGCGGCGGGCGCAGGCCGACGCGGCGCGCACGCACGAGCTCCTCGCCGAGACGCTGCAGCGGGGAGTCGCGGCGTGAGCGCAGACGAGATGCTGGCGCTGCTGCGCGATCAGCGCAGGTCCGGTCCCGAAGAACGCACCAGCCCCGTGATGTCGCTCCCGCTGCGGATCCAGCCCGCCCGCGCTTCCGCGTTGGGCTGGTCGCCAGACCTGTTCTTTCTTACTGTTCTCGTCGGCAACGCGGCGATGCGGACTGAAGACGGAGCGCTCGTCGCCCGCGGTGATGGGCCCGTGGTCGCCCTCTGCGCCGAGTACGATCGGCCGCTGATGTCGCTCGGTCCGCCGGCGCTGGCGCCGTACTCGCTGGGCCGCGCAAGGCTCCAGGGAATTCCGGCGCTGCGCCTTCCCGGAGGGTGGCTGCGCCCGCCGCTGCGGGTCGAGACCACCCACCGGACCGCGCGCGCGGCGGCGCGCCGCGAAGATGCCCTGGCGCGGGCCGGCCGGTTCCTCGTCGAGCTGGAAGAAGCGTGGCGGCGGCGGCTGGGCGCGGTGCTCGAGATCGCCTGGCCCGTCTACGGACCCGAACACGGCGGAGCGCTGCTCGACGGCGTCGCCGGATCTCCCTTGCCGGAGCTGTCGCTTCGATGACGCCAACCGGATTTTTTGCTTTCGCGAACCAGGAGGACCTCCGATGCACAAGAACATCCTGATCCTCTCGCTGGCGGCGCTCCTCGGCTGCGCCCACGAGGAGGCGCAGACGCTGACGACGGAGCGAGACTGGGAGAAGGGTCTCGACGCGACGCACGGCCCGCAGATCGCCCCCGTCGGACCCATCGACAGCGACCAGAGCGCGTACAACTACATCCGGCGCCGCGAGCAGGACCGCGACCTCGGCAGCAGGATGACCGCGGCCGGTCTCGACGAGATCATCGGCGCGTCGAGTCAAGTGCTGGCCTCGGCGATGGCGCTGCCGCTCTTCCGCGCCGGCGTGTACTTCGGGTCGCCGCGGCTGATCGAGCGGGCCTGCACCGCGGGCAGGCGCGTCACCCATTCCGCGCTGCGCTCCAGCGGCAACGTCGACGCCGTCCTGCAGGGCTGCGGCGCGCTCACCGCGCCCAAGCAGGGATCTTCCGACGCCTGCGGCGACGGCAAGCAGAAGCTGCGCGACGCCTACGCGCTGCTCGCCGCCGACAAGGCGCCGGAAGCTGGGCGAGCCGCCGCCGAAGCCGTGCGCTTTCTCCGCGACCGCTGCCCCAAGATGACGGCACCGCTCCGCACTCCGGTCGATCCCGGCTCGCGCGGCTTCCTCATCGTCTGGGTGCTGCACGCGAACGACGCGCCTCCGGTGACCTTCCTCGCCGGCGAGACGGCGCCCAATACCGCCGACGCGATCAACGACGCCTTCCTCCGCGGCGTGCAGGCGGTCCGCACCGTCGCGCACAACCCCTGAAAGGAGATCCCCATGTCGAACGAGCGACCCGAGTTCCCGCCCATCGAAAGCTCCCCGCCGCGGCGCACCTGGCCGTGGGCCGTGGCCGGCGCGGCGCTGGTCGTCGCGCTGCTCTGGGTGGCGCGGCGCGCGCCGGCGGCGGCCGACGCGCGCCCCGCCGCGCTCACCACCGCGGCGGCCATCGGCGAGACGAAGCCGGCGATTGCCACCGAAGCGGCGAAAGCGACCGCTCCTGCTGCGAAGGCCTCCCCCGCTGCGAAGGCGCCGGAGAGCCCGAACGTGCTCGGCGGAGCCGTCGCCGCCGCGAAGAACGTCGCCATGGTCGCGCGCGCCGAGCTCGATCGCGAGCTGGGCCGCACGAAGGCGGCGCAGGCGCAAGTGGCCTCCTACCGCAAGCAGATCGACGATCTGCAGAAGCAGCTCGGCGCCGCACGCACGCAGATCGCCGCCATGCAGGTGGCGCAGAAACCTCCGCCGCCGTCTGACCAGGAGCAGATCCTGCAGACGCTCGCCCCCGTCCTCCGCGCCGGCAACGGCGGCAGCCCCTGACCGATGCCCATCCGACTGGAGACGCACATGAACCGCGCCCTTCTCCTTCTCGCCCTTGCCGCCGCCATCCCGGCGAGAGCGGCCGACAAAGAGTTCAAGCCGATCAAGGCCTCGGAATCCGTGACCTATCCCTTGCCGCCCATCCCGTTGCCGGCGGTACAGCCCGCGGACGGCAAGTGGGCGGAGACCGAGGACAGCCCCGCGCTCCGCGTGAGCCGCGCCTGGGTCAAGCTGGGGCAGGCTGCGGGCGTCGAACGCAGCGAGGCCACGCGCCGTCTCTACCAGGGGTGGAAGAACGAGGTAGCCCAGAACGGACCGCACGGCCG